>NZ_JBSFZS010000111.1:0-25933 GCF_053600395.1 Streptomyces sp. NPDC005070
GCCCGCCGCGCTTGCTTCCGGTGAGCCGCAGTTCGCGGTCCGCGGCGGGGAGGTGTTCGTACCGCGCCTGGTGAAGGCCACCGGGACAGCCACCGCTACCGCCGAAGGCGACCTGCCGGGCCTCGCCGACGGCACCGTCCTCGTGACCGGTGCCTCCGGGGCTCTGGGCGCGCTCGTCGCGCGGCACCTGGTGTCCGGGCACAAGGTGCGCCGACTCCTGCTGGCGAGCCGTCGGGGCGCGGACGCACCCGGTGCGGCCGAGCTGGAGGCCGAACTGGTCGCATGGGGCGCCGAGGTCACCTGGGCGGCCTGCGACGTCGCGGACCGGGAGGCCGTCTCCGAAATGCTGGACGGGCTCGGCGAGCATGCGCTGTCGGCCGTCGTGCACACCGCGGGTGTTCTCGACGACGGGGTCGTCGCCTCGGTCACACCGGAGAGGATGAAGGAGGTCTTCCGCCCCAAGGTGGACGCCGTGCTGAACCTGCACGAGTGCACCCGGGACATGGGCCTGACCGCCTTCGTGGTGTTCTCGTCCGTCGCCGGCATGGTCGGCAGCGCCGGTCAGGCGAGCTACGCGGCGGCGAATTCCTTCCTCGACGCCTTCTCGGCACACCGCCGCCGCGAGGGGCTGCCCGCCACATCGCTGGCATGGGGTGTGTGGGAGCAGTCCGGTGCGATGACGGTCGGCCTCGCCGAGGCCGACCGGGCGCGAATGGCGCGCAGCGGCGTGCTGCCGCTGCCGTCCGAGGAGGGGCTGCGGCTGTTCGACGCGGCACTGGCTTCGGACGAGGCGGTACTCGCCCCGGTGCGTATCGACGGCGGCGCGCTGCGCGCCGGTGAGGCTCCGCCGGTACTGCGCGCCCTCGTGCCCGCCGTGGCCGCTCGGAGGACAGTGCAGGCCGCCGCCGCTCCTTCTGGGCCCTCGCTGGCCCAGCGACTGGAGGGACTGCCGGAGGCCGAGCGGGAGAAGACCGTGCTGGACCTGGTCCGGGCCGAGGCGGCCGCGATCCTGGGGCACGCGTCGGACCGTACGGTCCGGCCGGAACACGCCTTCCAGGACTTGGGCTTCGACTCCCTCACGGCCGTCGAACTGCGCAACCGGCTGAACAAGGCCACCGGGCTGCGGCTCCCCGCGACGCTGCTCTTCGACCACCCGACACCCGCTCTTCTGGCCCGTCATGTGCTCACGGAGACGGCGGGGGCCGCCGAACCAGCCCTAGTGAATTCCCTACTTGCCGATCTGGACAGAGTTGAACAAGAATTGGTCGTGAAGTTGGCGGCGAGTGAAGCTCGCGACCGGATCCTGTCAAAACTCCGGAATGTATTGGCGATTGCCGGTGAATCCGGCAAGGCGCCGGTCCAGGAAGACCCTGGTACGGGCGGCAGTGATCTGGAATCGGCCACGGACGACGAAGTATTCGATCTGCTCGGCAAGGAATTCGGGATTTCCTGACCGCTCCGGCGCGGTCCGGTGACCTCTTGCCGAATTCCGGCAATTCTTCGCAGGGGTGGGGGAAGATTTCGGTGGCGAACGAAGACAAGCTCCGCTATTTCCT
Source organism: Streptomyces sp. NPDC005070 (assembly GCF_053600395.1). Classification (NCBI taxonomy): domain Bacteria; kingdom Bacillati; phylum Actinomycetota; class Actinomycetes; order Kitasatosporales; family Streptomycetaceae; genus Streptomyces; species Streptomyces sp. NPDC005070. The sequence goes on from NZ_JBSFZS010000111.1 coordinate 1,557, forward strand.
GAAGCGAGTCACCGCAGATCTCCAGGAGACCCGGCGGCGCCTTCGTGACTGCGAGGACGCCGCCGGGGAGCCGGTGGCCATCATCGGGATGAGCTGCCGCTACCCGGGAGGGGTCGACTCGCCCGAGGACCTGTGGGAGTTGGTCGCAGGCGGCCGCGACGCCGTCTCGGAGTTCCCCGCCGACCGCGGCTGGGACCTGGACGCGCTCTACGACCCGGACCCGGAGTCCCGCGGGACCAGCTACGCCCGCCAGGGTGCGTTCCTGCGCGACCTGGCGCGGTTCGACGCCGGCCTCTTCGGGATCTCGCCCCGCGAGGCGCTCGCCATGGACCCCCAGCAGCGGCTGCTGCTGGAGACGTCATGGGAGCTCTTCGAGCGGGCCGGTATCGACGCCGCCTCGCTGGCGGGGAGCAGGACCGGCGTGTTCGCCGGCGTGATGAACCACGAGTTCCTCGCCGCCCTCCAGAACTCCCCGCAGGACCTGGAGGGTTATCTGGGGACGGGTACTTCGGGCAGTGTCGCCTCCGGACGGGTGGCCTACACCTTCGGCCTCGAAGGCCCGGCCGTCACGGTCGACACGGCCTGCTCGTCGTCCCTGGTCGCCCTGCACCTGGCCGTCCAGTCGCTGCGCAACGGCGAGTGCTCGCTGGCCGTGGCGGGCGGTGTCACCGCCATGGTCGGCCCCGCCACCTTCGTCGGCTTCAGCCGCCAGCGCGGTCTGTCGCCCGACGGGCGGTGCAAGGCGTTCGCGGCCGGTGCCGACGGCACGGGCTGGGGCGAGGGCGCCGGCCTGCTGCTCGTGGAGCGCCTTTCGGACGCCCGCCGCAACGGACACGAGGTCCTCGCGGTCGTCCGGGGCTCCGCCGTCAACCAGGACGGCGCGTCCAACGGCCTGACCGCCCCCAACGGCCCTTCCCAGCAGCGGGTGATCCGCCAGGCCCTGGCCGCGGCCCGGCTGACCACCGCACAGGTCGACGCGGTGGAGGCGCACGGCACGGGCACCCGGCTCGGCGACCCGATCGAGGCGCAGGCGCTCCTCGCGACGTACGGGCAGGGCCGTTCCGACGACAAGCCGCTGTGGCTGGGCTCGATCAAGTCCAACATCGGCCACACCCAGGCCGCGGCCGGCGTGGCGGGCATCATCAAAATGGTCATGGCCATGCGCCACGGCGAACTGCCGCGCACGCTGCACGTCGACGCACCGTCCCCGCACGTCGACTGGTCGGCGGGGGCCGTACGTTTGCTCACCGAGCGCACGCCCTGGCCGGCGTCGGACGAGCCGCGCCGGGCCGGCGTCTCCTCCTTCGGGATCAGCGGCACCAACGCGCACACGATCATCGAGGAAGCCCCGTCGGCCGAGGCGTTCACACAGGACACCGAGGCCCCGGAAGCGCCGGAGGAAGGCGCGCGGAGCGCCGAGGCCGTCGTCCCGGAGGCCGCGCGCCCGGCCGCAGGCGGACCGGTGCCGTGGGTGATCTCCGGCAGGACCGAGGAGGCCCTGCGCGCACAGGCCGAACGCCTGCTGTCCCGCACGGACGCCGAAGTCCCCCCGCTCGACGTCGCGTTCTCGCTCGCCACGACGCGCACGGCCCTGGAGCACCGCGCCGTGGTCCAGGGAGAGACGCCGGCGGAACTCGCCGAGGGGCTGCGGGCCGTGGCCTCCGGCTCCCCGGCCCCGGGCGTCGCGCGCGGCCTCTCCGGCACCGGCGGGCGCGTCGGATTCCTCTTCTCCGGCCAGGGATCGCAACACCTGGGCATGGGGCGCGAACTGTACGCGTCCTACCCGGCGTTCGCCGCCGCGTACGACGAGGTCTGCGCGCACCTCGATGCCGCGGTCGACGTCGACTCGGAGGAACTGCACCGTACCGGCGCCGCCCAGCCCGCACTCTTCGCGGTCGAGGTGGCGCTGTTCCGGCTCCTGGAATCGTGGGGCATCCGGCCGGACTACGTGGCCGGTCATTCCGTGGGCGAGATCGCCGCCGCACACGTGGCCGGGGTGTTGTCGCTCGACGCCGCGGCGAAGCTGGTGTCCGCCCGTGCTCGCCTCATGCAGGCCTTGCCTGCCGGCGGAGCGATGATCGCCGTTCAGGCCACCGAGGACGAAGTCCTTCCGCATCTCACCGACCGCGTCGGCATCGCCGCGATCAACGGTCCGCGGTCCGTCGTGGTGTCCGGAGCCGAGGACGCGGTCACCGCGATCTCCGAGGCCTTCCGGCAGCAGGGCCGCAAGACCTCCCGGCTGAAGGTCAGCCACGCGTTCCACTCGCCTCTGATGGACCCCATGCTGGAGGAGTTCGCCCAGGTCGTCCGCGGGCTGGCCTTCGAGAAGCCGCACATTCCGGTGGTCTCCAACCTCACCGGCCGCCTGGCCGAGCCGTACACCCCGGAGTACTGGGTCCGGCACGTCCGCGAGGCGGTCCGTTTCGCCGACGGCGTCCGGAGTCTGCACGACCTGGGCGTGACGACGTTCGTCGAGATCGGGCCGGGGGGCGTGCTGAGCGCCCTGGCCCAAGGCTGCCTGGACGGCGACGTGGTCACCCTGCCCGCCCTGCGCGCCGACCGCCCCGAGCGGGCCGCACTCGTCGCCACCGTCTCCGAACTGCACGCGCACGGCGTCTCCCCGGACTGGCACGCCTTCTTCCCCGGCGCCCGCCGTGTCGACCTGCCCACCTACGCCTTTCAGCGCGAGCGCTACTGGCTCGACGCCTCACCGGCCGCACCCGGTGACGTCCGCGCCGCCGGACTGGGCCCGGCCGACCACCCGCTGCTGGGCGCCGCCGTCTCCCTTGCCGGCGGCGACGAGCGGCTGCTGACCGGCCGGCTGTCCCTGCGCACGCACCCGTGGCTGAGCGACCACGCCGTGCTCGGAACGGTGCTGCTGCCGGGCACCGCGTTCGTCGAACTGGCGGTACGCGCCGCCGACGAAGCGGGCTGCGACCTGCTGGAGGACCTCACCCTCGAAGCGCCCCTGGTGGTGCCCGAGCAGGGCGGCGTCGCGGTTCAGGTGTGGGTCGGCGCGCCCGACGGCACCGGCCGCAGGCCGCTGACCGTGCACGCGCGCCCCGAGGACGAAGCCGACCTGCCGTGGGTCCGCCACGCGACCGGCTTCGTCACCACAGGGACCGAAGAGGCGGGTGCCGCGGCCGCCGGCCGGGCGCTCACGGCGTGGCCGCCGGCAGGATCCGAGCCGGTCGACCTCGACGGCTTCTACGACCGGCTGGCCGCCCTCGGCCTGGCCTACGGACCGGCGTTCCGTGGACTGCGGAGCGCCTGGCGCGCGGGCGAGGAGGTCTTCGCGGAGGTCGCCCTCCCCGACGGCACGGACACCGGTTCCTTCCTCCTGCACCCGGCTCTGCTGGACGCGGCGCTGCACGCGATCGGCGCGGGCGGTGCGGGCGGTGCGGACGGCTCCCTCGTGACCGAGGCGGACGGGCCGCTCCTGCCGTTCGCCTGGTCCGGGGTGTCCGTGCGCGCCATGGGCGCGTCCACCGTACGGGTCAGGCTGGCGCCGGCCGGTACGAACGCGGTGTCCCTGCTGGTGGCCGACGGCGCCGGCGAGCCGGTGGCGTCCGTCGAGTCGCTGACACTGCGCGCGGTGTCGGCCGAGCAGCTCCGCAAGCGCTCCGGTGACGCGATGTTCACCGTCGAGCGGGCGCCGCTGACCTTGCCTCCCGACGACGCGGACGGGACGGCGGTCGCGTACGTCCCGGACATCGCCGCACTGGCCGAGGCGGACGGGCCGTCGCAGCCGGACGTGGTCGTGGTCCCGTGCCCCGACGGCCCGGAAGGGGCGACCGGGGCCGAGCGGGTCCGCGCGGTCACCACCGACGTGCTGCGGCTGGTTCAGCGCTGGTTCGCCGAGGGCCGGACGCCGCGCCTCGTGCTGGTGGCGCGCTGCGACGACTTCGCGCACGCCGCGGCAGGCGGACTGGTGCGCTCGGCCCAGGCGGAGAACCCCGGCCGGATCGTGCTGCTCGAAACCGACCGCCCGGACGAGGCGGCCGCGTTCGTGCCCGGCGTCGTGCTGTCCGGCGAGCCCCACGTCGTCGTCCGCGAAGGGGAGGCCGGCGCACCGCGCCTGGCCCGCGCCGCCTCCCCGGCACCGCAGGACGTGGCCACCGGACCCGCGGACGAAGCGGCCGCCGCCCTCGCCGAGGGCGCTGCCTCCGGCCTCGGCACCGTGCTGCTCACCGGCGCCTCCGGCGCGCTGGGCACAACCCTCGCCCGTCACCTGGTGACCGGACACGGCGTGCGCAGGCTGCTGCTCGTCAGCCGCCGTGGCGCGGACGCCCCGGGCGCCGCGGACCTGAAGGCCGAACTCGCGGCGCTGGGCGCCGAAGCGACATGGGCCGCCTGCGACCTAGCCGACCGTGACGCTCTCGCCCGGCTGCTGGCCGCCGTCCCGGTCGACTCCGTCGTGCACACCGCCGGCGTGCTCGACGACGGCGTGATCACCGCGCTGACCCCGGAGCGTGTGGGCGCCGTCCTCGTGCCCAAGGCCGACGCCGTGCTCAACCTGGACGACCTCACCGGCGAGAGCACGACGTTCGTGCTGTTCTCCTCCGCGGCGGGCGTCTTCGGCAACCCCGGCCAGGGCAACTACGCCGCGGCCAACGCCTTCCTCGACGCCTTCGCCCGGCGCCGCCACGCCCAGGGGCGGCCCACGGTCTCGCTGGCGTGGGGCCCGTGGGAGCAGGAGGGTGCCATGGCCGACGCCCTCGACGAGACGAGCAGGTCGCGGATGGCGCGCTCCGGCGTCCTGCCGCTGTCCACCGAGGACGGCCTGCGGCTGTTCGACGCGGCGCTCGCCTCCGACGAGCCCGTGCTCGTTCCCGTCCGCCTCGACACCGCAGCCCTGCGCAACCGGGGGGCGGAAACCGTACCGGCCCTGCTGCGCGGACTCGTCCGCGCCTCCCCGCGCGGCACGGCCCAGCGCGCCGCCACCGGATCCCTGGCCGAACGCCTCGCCGGTCTGGCCGCCGACGAGCGCGACGCGGCCCTCCTGGAACTGGTCCGGGCCGAAGTCGCCGCCGTGCTCGGTCACTCCTCGCCCCGGGCCGTCCAGCCCGCGCACGCCTTCCAGGACCTGGGCTTCGACTCGCTGACGGCCGTGGAGCTGCGCAACCGGCTGTCCTCCGCCATCGGCCTGCGCCTGCCCGCCACCCTCGTCTTCGACCACCCCACCCCCGCCGCCCTCGCCCGGTACATCGGCACCGAACTCCTCGGCGAGGCCCCGGCCGCCACAGCCGCGACCTCGGCGCGACAGGCTGCGGCCGTCGCCGACGAGCCGATCGCCATCGTCGGCATGAGCTGCCGCCTCCCGGGTGGAGTCCGCTCGCCGGAGGAGCTGTGGCGGCTGGTGACCTCCGGCCGGGACGGCATCTCCCGGTTCCCGGACAACCGCGGCTGGGACGTCGACGGGCTCTACGACCCCGACCCCGAGCGCCTCGGCACGACCTACGCGCGCGACGGCGGCTTCCTGCACGAGGCGGCCGAGTTCGACGCCGGCTTCTTCGGCATCAGCCCGCGCGAGGCCCTGGCGATGGACCCGCAACAGCGGCTGCTGCTGGAGGCGTCCTGGGAGGCGTTCGAACGCGCCGGGATCGACCCGACGACGGTCCGGGGCAGCCGTACCGGCGTCTTCACCGGCCTGATGTACCACGACTACGGCCAAGGCCCGCGCGAACTGCCCGAGGGCGTCGAGGGCCTGCTCACCACCGGAGTCTCCGGCAGCGTCGCCTCCGGGCGCGTGTCCTACACGTTCGGCCTCGAGGGCCCCGCCGTCACGGTCGACACGGCGTGCTCGTCGTCGCTCGTGGCCCTGCACCTGGCCGTCCAGGCGCTGCGCAACGGCGAGTGCGCGATGGCGCTGGCCGGCGGCGTCACCGTCATGGCGACTCCCTCGACGTTCGTGGAGTTCAGCCGGCAGCGCGGGTTGTCGCCCGACGGCCGGTGCAAGGCGTTCGGCGCCGGTGCCGACGGCACGGGCTGGGGCGAGGGTGTCGGCATGCTGCTGGTGGAGCGGCTGTCCGACGCCTGTCGGAACGGCCACCGTGTGCTGGCCGTCGTGCGGGGCAGCGCGGTCAATCAGGACGGTGCGTCCAATGGCCTGACCGCGCCGAACGGTCCCGCGCAGCAGCGGGTGATCCGGCAGGCACTCACCTCCGCGGGCCTCACCACCGCCGACGTGGACGCGGTGGAGGCGCACGGCACGGGCACCAGGCTGGGTGATCCGATCGAGGCGCAGGCGCTGCTTGCCACGTACGGCCAGGGGCGGGACGGCGAACGGCCTTTGTGGCTGGGCTCGTTGAAGTCCAACATCGGTCACACGCAGGCCGCGGCGGGTGTCGCCGGTGTGATCAAGATGGTCATGGCGATGCGGCACGGTGTCCTTCCGCGGACCCTGCACGCCGATGAGCCGACGCCGCACGTGGACTGGTCGGCCGGTGACGTCCGGCTGCTGACCGAGCCGGTGCGATGGCCCGAGAGGGACCGCCCGCGCCGTGCTGCCGTGTCGTCCTTCGGTGTCAGCGGCACCAACGCCCACACCATCATCGAACAGGTCCCGGCGGTCGAGGAACCGCCGCCGGTGTCCGACTCCGGCTCGGCCGTGCCGTGGGTGCTCTCCGGCAGGACCGAAGCAGCGCTGCGGGCGCAGGCCGCCCGCCTCGCGTCCTTCCTGGATGACAGCGACCGTGACGACGACAGCGACCGTGACGACGACGGCGACAGGGACGACGACGGTGAGGCGGCCCTGGCGGCCGACGTGGCGTACTCGCTGGCCACGACCAGGGCGGCCTTCGAACACCGCGCCGTAGTGGTGGGGGAGACTCTCCAGGAGCTCCGGCGCGGACTGGCCGGTGTCGCCGGCGGCGCCACGCCGCCCGGCGTGGTGACCGGGACCGCACGTACCGGCGGCAAGACCGTTTTCGTCTTCCCCGGACAGGGATCGCAGTGGGTGGGCATGGCCGCCGAACTGCTGGAGACCTCCCCGGTCTTCCGAGACCGGATCGAAGCCTGCGAACGCGCCCTCGCGCCGCACGTGGACTGGTCGCTCACCTCGGTACTGCGCGGCACCTCCGAGGTCGAGCAGGACCGGGTCGACGTGCTGCAGCCCGTGCTCTGGGCGATGACGGTCGCCCTCGCCGAGGTGTGGCGCTCCTTCGGAGTGACCCCCGACGCCGTCGTCGGGCACTCCCAGGGCGAGGTCTCCGCAGCGGTGATCGCCGGAGCGATCTCCCTGGAGGACGGAGCGCGCATCGTGGTGCGGCGCAGCCTCGCGGTCCGCGAACTCCAGGGCCACGGCGCCATGGCCTCGGTGACGCTCCCGTACGAGAAGGCAGGGGAACTGGTCGGCCGGTGGACCGGCCGCCTCGGCATCGCCGCCGTGAACGGGCCCGCCACCGTCGTGGTCTCCGGGGACACCGACGCCCTCGACGAACTCCTCGCGCACTGCCGACAGGAGGGCGTCCAGGCTCGCAAGGTCGCCGTCGACTACGCCGCACACTCGCCGCAGATCGAACGCGTCGAAGCACAGGCGAGCGAGGGGTTCGCCGGCATCAGCCCGCTCCCCGGCTCCGTGCCCTTCTACTCCACGGTGACGGGCGGGAAGCTGGCCGTGGACGAGCTCGGCTCCGGCTACTGGTACCGCAACATGCGGCAGACGGTACGGTTCCACGACGCGATCCGGTCCGCTCTCGCCGACGGGCACGACGTGTTCGTCGAAGTCAGCCCGCACCCCGTCCAGTTGGCGGGCATCCAGGACGCCATCGAGGCCGCCGAAGCGGACGCCGCGGTCGTACCGACGCTGCGCCGCCTCGACGGCGGACGGAACCGGCTGATACTCGCCCTGGCCCAGGCCCAGGTGCACGGTGTCGCCATCGACTGGGACGCCGTCCTGCCGGGTGCGCGCCGTGTCGACCTCCCGACCTACGCGTTCCAGCACGAGAGGTACTGGCTGGAGGCGGGCGCTCCGGCCGGTGACGTACGAGCGGCCGGGCTGGACGCCACCGATCACCCGTTCCTCGGTGCGGCGGTGGAGCTGCCGGACGCCGGCGGCCACCTGCTGACCGGGCTGCTGTCCCTGCGGGCCCAGCCCTGGCTGGCCGATCACGCGGTGCTGGGCACGGTGCTGCTGCCGGGCACGGCCTTCGTGGAACTGGCCGCCCATGCCGCGGCCGAGACCGGCTGCGACCAGGTCGAGGAACTCACCCTGCAGGCACCGCTGGTGCTGCCCGAGCACGGCGGCGTCGCTCTCCAGGTCCTCGTGGGAGCCCAGGACGACTCCGGTCGCCGCCCGCTGAGCGTGCACTCGCGGGCCGGGGACGGCCCCTGGACACGCAACGCCACCGGCGTTCTCACCACCGGCGCAACCCCCTCCGGGACCGACCTGAGCAGCTGGCCCCCGGCCGATGCCCGGCCGGTGGACCTGGACGGCTTCTACGACCGCCTGGCGGACCTCGGCCTGAGCTACGGCCCGCTGTTCCAGGGGCTGCGTGCCGCGTGGCGCGGCCACGACGCGGTCTACGCCGAACTCGCCGTCACCGACGAGGCGGACGCGAACGCGTTCGGCGTGCACCCGGCCCTGCTCGACTCCGCGCTGCACGCGCTGGGCGCGGGCGGTCTCGTACCGGCCGCCGACGGGCCCCTGCTGCCCTTCGCGTGGTCCCGCGTCACGCTGCACGGAACCGGAGCGGCGAGCCTGCGGGTACGGCTCTCCCCGGCCGGCGGGGACACGGTACGGCTGGAGGCCGCCGACGGCACGGGCCGTCCCGTCATGTCGGTCGAGTCGCTGACACTGCGCCCGGTGTCGGCCGAGCAGCTGCGCACGAGCTCCCGGGACTCCCTGTTCACCGTGGAGTGGGCACCGCTCGCCGTCACGGCCGACGCGCGAACACCGGTCGTACGGGCCTACGACGACATCGCCGCCCTCCTCGCCGCCCCCGCGGTGGAGACCGGGGCGCAGGCGGACACGGACGCCGTCGTCGTCCCCTGCCCCGGCGGGTCGGGTACCGATGCCGAGCGGGTCCGGAGCGTCCTCGCCGAAGTGCTCCGGCTGGTCCAGTGGTGGCCGGCCGAGGACCGGGCCGCCCGTCTGGTGCTGGTGACCCGGGGCGCGGTCGCCGCCGGGGACGAGCCGGAAGCGGGCGACCCGGTGCAGGCGGCCGTGTGGGGCCTGGTCCGGTCGGCACAGTCGGAGAACCCGGACCGCATCGTCCTCCTCGACACCGAGGAGAACGCCGACCTGGAGCGGGCCGTGGCGACGGCCGTCCCCCGGCTCCTCGCCTCCGAGGAGCCGCAGGCGGCGCTCCGCGGCGACGCGCTCCTGCTGCCCCGGCTCGCCAGGGCCGCCGCCGACGCCCCCCGGGCCACCCCGGACTTCGGGACCGGCACCGTGCTCCTGACCGGCGCGTCCGGCGCCCTGGGCGGGCTCGTCGCCCGGCACCTGGTCGCCGAGCACGGAGTGCGCAGCCTGCTGCTGATGAGCCGGCGCGGCGCGGATGCCGAGGGCGCGGAGGAGCTCCGGGCGGAACTGACCGCCGCGGGTGCCGAAGTGCTCTGGGCCGCCTGCGACGTCGCCGACCGGAACGCCCTCGCCGAGGTGCTGTCCGGCACGCCGGTGACGGCCGTCGTCCACACGGCCGGCGTCCTCGACGACGGCGTGATCGGTTCGCTCACGCCGGAGCGCCTGGAGAAGGTGCTGCGCCCCAAGGCCGACGCGGTGCTGAACCTGCACGAACTGGCGGGCGACGTGTCGGCGTTCGTGGTCTTCTCCTCGCTCGCGGGTACGTTCGGCACCCCCGGCCAGGCCGGCTACGCCGCGGCCAACGCCTTCCTGGACGCCTTCGCCCGGCACCGCCGCGCCCAGGGGCTGCCCGCGGTGTCGCTGCCGTGGGGCCTGTGGCAGCGCACCGGCACCATGACCGAGTCCCTTGGCAGCGCCGACCGGACCCGGCTCGCCCGCGGCGGCGTGCTGCCACTGTCCGACGAGGACGGTCTGGAACTTCTCGACGCCGCGCTCGCGCTGCGGGAGCCCCTCGTGGTGGCTGCACGGCTGGACCTCGCCGCCCTGCGGAACGCGACCGCACCGGTGCCGCCGCTGCTCAGGGCGCTCGTCGGCGGCCGGCCGCGGCGTACGGACCGGGCGGCTTCCGTACCGCTGGCGCAACGGATCGCGGGCCTGCCCGAGAGCGAGCGCGAAGAGGCCGTCCTGGACCTCGTCCGCTCCGAGGTCGCCGCCGTCCTCGGCCACACCTCGGCCAAGGCCGTCCAGCCCGACCAGGCCTTCGGCGACCTGGGCTTCGACTCGCTGACCGCGGTGGAGCTCCGCAACCGGATGAACAAGGCCACCGGCCTCCGGCTGCCCGCGACGCTCGTCTTCGACCACCCGACGCCCGCGGTACTCACGCGGCGGGTGCTGAAGGACCTCCCCGGTGGTACGGCCCAGGCGGCGCCGGTCTTCGACGAGCTCGACCGCCTCGCCGCCGCCCTGGACGGCGCCCTCGACGGCACCGGAGCGGACGGCGTCGACAACGTCACCCGAACCAGGATCAACATGCGTCTCCAGGCGCTGCTCGCCCGCTGGAACGGGGACGAGCCGGCCGATCCGGGAGGCGCCGGCGGAGCCGAGGACGAAGACGACCTCAGCTCGGCGAGCGACGAAGAGCTGTACGAGCTCCTCGACGACGAACTCGGCATCTCCTGAACTGCGCAGGCCAAAAAGGGGGCGGGCGACACCGATGATGAACGAGGACAAGCTCCGGGACTACCTCAAGCGGGCGACCACCGACCTGCGCCAGGCCCGGCGGCGCGTGCGCGAGCTGGAGGTCCGCGACCAGGAGCCGATCGCCATCGTGGGCATGAGCTGCCGGTTCCCCGGCGGCGTCGGTTCCCCCGAGGAGCTGTGGCGGCTGCTGGCCGAGGGCGAAGACGCCATCTCGCCGTTTCCCGAGGACCGCGGCTGGGACGTCGACGCGCTCTACGACCCCGACCCCGAGCGGCCCGGCAAGGTCTACACCCGGCGGGGCGGCTTCCTGCACGACGCGGCTGACTTCGACGCCGAGTTCTTCGGGATCTCGCCGCGCGAGGCGCTGGCCATGGACCCGCAGCAGCGGCTGCTGCTGGAGACCGCCTGGGAGGCCTTCGAGCACGCGGGCATCGACCCCGCCGGCCTCAAGGGCACCCGCACCGGCGTCTTCGCCGGCCTGATGTACCACGACTACGGCTTCACGCCCGGCGTCCTCCCCGAGGGGGTCGAGGGGCTGATGAGCACCGGCAACTCCGGCAGCGTCGCCTCCGGGCGCATCGCCTACACCTTCGGATTCGAGGGCCCCGCGGTCACCGTCGACACCGCCTGCTCGTCCTCGCTCGTCGCCCTGCACCTCGCCGTGCAGGCGCTGCGGGGCGGCGAGTGCTCCATGGCGCTCGCCGGCGGCGTGACGGTCATGGCGGGCCCGAGCGCCTTCATCGAGTTCAGCCGCCAGCGTGGACTCGCCCCCGACGGCCGCTGCAAGTCCTTCGCGGCGGCGGCGGACGGCGCGTCCTGGTCCGAAGGCGTCGGCCTGCTGCTGGTGGAGCGGCTGCGGGACGCCCGCCGACTCGGCCACAGGGTGCTCGCCGTCGTCCGGAGCAGCGCCGTCAACCAGGACGGCGCGTCCAACGGCCTGACCGCGCCCAACGGCCCCTCGCAGCAGCGCGTGATTCTCGAAGCGCTGGCCGGCGCCCGGCTGTCCGCCGAGGAGGTCGACGCCGTCGAAGCACACGGCACGGGCACGAACCTCGGCGACCCGATCGAGGTGCAGGCACTGCTGGCGACCTATGGACAAGAGCGTGAACGGCCGCTCCTGCTCGGCTCGTTGAAGTCCAACATCGGCCACACGCAGGCCGCGGCGGGCGTCGCCGGCGTGATGAAGACGGTGCTGGCGATGCAGCACGGCGTGCTTCCGAAGACGCTCCACGTGGACCGGCCGACCCCGCAGGTCGACTGGTCGGCCGGCTCGGTCGAGCTGCTGACCGAGGCGATCGCGTGGCCGGAGACCGACCGCCCTCGCCGGGCCGCGATCTCGTCGTTCGGGATCAGCGGCACCAACGCGCACGTCATCGTCGAGCAGGCGCCCGAACCGGAGGCGGAGGACCCGGCCGACGACAGGACCGAGGGCGAGGGCGTGGCCGAGGAGCGGCTGCGGGCCCGGACCACGGTGGTGCCGTGGGTACTCTCCGCGAAGACCGGGGAGGCGCTGCGGGAGCAGGCGCAACGACTGCTGTCGTCCGTGGACTTGGCGGCCGCGTCCCCGGCCGACGTGGGGTTCTCGCTGGCGGCCACCCGCTCGGCGCTGGAGCACCGGGCGGTGGTCGTCGGCGCCGACGGGGAAGAGCTGCGCGCGGGGCTGACCGCCCTCGCGGCGGGCGATCCCGCGGCGCAGGTGGTGACGGGGCGCGCCGGTGCCGACCGGGGCAAGGTCGGGTTCCTGTTCTCGGGCCAGGGCTCGCAGCGGCTGGGGATGGGGCGCGAACTGTACGCGGCGTACCCGGTGTTCGCGGCGGCGTACGACGAGGTGTGCGCGCTCCTGGACGCGCCGGTCGATGTCGACTCGGCGGAGTTGAACCAGACGGGTTCGACACAGCCTGCGTTGTTCGCCCTTGAGGTAGCCCTGTTCCGGCTTCTCGAATCGTGGGGCATCCGGCCGGACTGTGTGGCCGGTCATTCGGTGGGTGAGATCGCGGCGGCTCATGTGGCGGGTGTGTTGTCGCTCGAGGATGCGGCGAGGCTGGTGTCGGCGCGTGCCGCGTTGATGCAGGCGCTGCCCGTCGGCGGTGCGATGGTCGCGGTCCAGGCGACCGAGGACGAGGTGCTGCCCTATCTGACCGGCGAGGTCGGCGTCGCGGCGATCAACGGCCCCCGGTCGGTCGTGGTTTCCGGCGCCGAGGACGCGGTCGGTGAAATCGGTGAGGTCTTCGCCGGTCAGGGTCGTAAGACATCCCGCCTGAAGGTCAGTCACGCGTTCCATTCGCCGTTGATGGACCCGATGCTGGAGGAGTTCGCCGAGGTCGTCAGCGGGCTGACGTTCTGTGAGCCGCGCATCCCGGTGGTCTCCAACCTCACGGGTGATCCGGCCGAGTCGTACACGCCCGAATACTGGGTGCGGCACGTCCGTGAGGCGGTCCGTTTCGCCGACGGCGTGCGGACCTTGCACGAGCTGGGTGTGACCACGTTCGTGGAGATCGGCCCCGGCGGTGTGCTGAGCGCCCTCGCCCAGAGCTGCCTCGACGACGCGGACGTCGTCACCGTTCCCGCCCTGCGTACCGACCGTCCCGAACCCCAGGCGCTCACTCTCGCCCTCGGGCAGTTGCACGCACACGGTGTCTCCCCGGACTGGCGGGCGCTGTTCCCCGGCGCCCGGCGCGTCGACCTCCCCACGTACGCCTTCCAGCGCGAACGCTACTGGCTCGAAGGCACGGCCGCGCTCGACGTCTCCTCGGCGGGCCTGGACTCCTCCGGCCACGCCCTGCTCGGCGCGGTGGTGGAGACCGCCGGGGCGCAGGACGTGCTGTTCACCGGCCGGCTGTCCCCGGCCGACATGCCTTGGATCGCGGAACACACGGTCGGCGGCGTACCGGTGCTCCCGGTCGCCGCGTTCGTGGAACTCGCCCTGTCCGCGGGCCGGCGGGCCGGCTTCCCGCACCTGGAACAGCTGGACGTGGACGCCCCGCTCGTCCTGGCCGAACAGGGCGCCGTCCGCGTCCAGGTGCAGGTCGGTGCGGGCGACGACCCCGACCGGCGCTCGGTGCGCGTCTACAGCCGGGCCGCTGCGGGTGGCGTCGGCGAGCCGTGGGTGTGCCATGTCACCGGAGAGCTCACCCGGAACGCTCCGGCGCCGGAGTTCGACATGGTGGTGTGGCCGCCGACGGGTGCCGAACCCGTGGACGTCGAGGGCCGTCCGGGTCTGCGCGCCGCCTGGCGCGCCGGGGACGAGCTGTACGCCGAGGCCGCACTGCCTGTCACGGAGAGGGGCCGGGCGGACCGTTACGGCCTGCACCCCGTACTGCTGGACGCCGCCCTCGGCATGCTGGCGTCGAGCCGCGCCGAAGACTCGGGCAAGGTGCTCATGCCCCACGCCTGGAGCGGCATGTCCGTGCACGCTCCGGGGCCCGGGGCCGTACGCATCCGCATCAGGCCCGCCGACGACGACGCGGTGGCGCTCGAACTGTCCGACACCGACGGCTCTCCCGTCGCCTCGGTCGCGTCCGTCCGGACACGGTCGATGTCCCCACAGCAGGTGCTGGCCTCGCGCGTGGCGCACCAGGACCGGATGTTCGAGGTCGACTGGGTCGAGCACACCGCGGCTTCCGCCCCCGCGCCCGCCACCGCTCCCGAAGCAACGTGGGCGGTCCTGGGCAACGAGGGTTCCCACTCCGGCATCGACGGGCTCCGCCAGGCGGTCGACGACGGCGCGGCCACGCCCGCCCACGTCCTCCTGCCCTGCGCCCCGAGCGAGGGCGATGCCGCCGCCGCGACGCGCGGGCTGCTGGCCGATGTGCTGTCGGCCGTCCAGGAGTGGGTCGCCGACGAGCGGTTCTCCGACGCGCGGCTCGTGGTGGTGACGCGCGGAGCCGTCGAGCTGGACGGTACAGCTTTGGACCTCGCGCACGTCGCGGTCTCCGGTCTGGTGAAGTCGGCCCAGACCGAGCACCCGGACCGGCTCCTGCTCGTCGACGCGGACGACTCGGTCACGAACGGCGGCACGGTCACGAACGGCGGCCTCGCCCCGGCGCTGGCCGCGGCCCTCGCCGCTCTGGACGAACCGCAGGCCGCGGTGCGCGACGGAAAGCTGTACGTGCCGCGCCTCGCCCGGATCACCCCGTCCGAGGAGCCCACCGGTCACGCGTGGGACCCCGAGGGGACCGTATTGCTCACCGGCGCGACCGGCGGCCTCGGACGGTCGCTCGCCCGGCACCTCGTCGCCGAACACGGCGCACGGAGGCTGCTGCTGGCCGGCCGCCGCGGTCCGGCGGCCGAAGGCATCGGCGAACTCGTCGCCGCCCTCTCCGAGCTGGGCGCGCACGTCGACGTGGCCGCCTGTGACATCGCGGACCGGGACGCCCTCGCGGAACTGCTGGCCTCCGTCCCGGCCGAGCACCCGCTCGTGGCCGTGGTGCACGCGGCGGCGGCCCTGGACGACGGCGTGGTCACCGCCCTGACCCCGGAGCGCCTCGACACCGTGCTGCGGCCGAAAGCCGACGGGGCGCTGCACCTGCACGAGCTCACCCGGGACCTGGACCTTTCCGCGTTCGTGCTCTTCTCCTCCCTGGCCGGAGTCCTGGGCAGCGCCGGCGCGGCGAGCTATGCCGCCGCGAACGCCTTCCTGGACGGGCTGGCGCGGCAGCGCCGGGCCGCGGGCCTGCCCGGCACCTCGCTGGCGTGGGGCCTGTGGACGGACAACGGCGGCATGGGCGACCGGATCACCGACGCCGACCGCGACCGGATGGGGCGGGCCGGAGTCGTGCCCTTCACTCCGTCGGAGGGGCTGGCCCTGTTCGACGCCGCCCTCACCGTGGACCGGCCGGTGATCGTGCCGGTCCGACTGGACCTTCCAGGACTGCGCGCCATGGCCCGCGCCGGCATGCTGCCCGCCGTCCTCCGCGGCCTCGTCGGCGACACCGGCGCCGCGGCCGACGAGACCGCGGCCGCGCGGACCCCCGCCCTGGCCCGCAGCCTCGCCGGGATATCGGAGGCCGACCAGGAGAAGGTTCTGCTGGACCTGGTGCGCCGGCAGGCGGCAGCCGCCCTCGGTCACGCCACCGCTGCCCGCATCGAGCCCACCACGGCCTTCCGGGACATCGGCTTCGACTCCCTGACCGCCGTGGAGCTGCGCAACCGGCTCAAGGCCGCGACCGGGCTCCGGCTCAAGCCCACCCTGGTCTTCGACCACCCCACCCCCGTCGCGATCGCCCGGCTCCTCCACAAGTCCCTGGTGCTCGATCTCACCGCCGAGGCCCCGTCCGTGCTCGGCGAACTGGACCGGCTGGAGGCGCAGCTCGCCGCGCTCGACCCACAGGACGCGGTGCGGGACAAGGTCACCGCCCGGCTCAAGGCACTGCTCTGGAAGTGGACCGACACCCACCAGGACGCCGCGGCGAACACCGCCGACGCCGGCCCCGGAACCGACCGCGCCTTCGACCCCGAACGGATCGACGCCGCCACCGACGACGAGATGTTCGACCTGATCGACCAGGAGCTCGGGTCCCACTGACTCATCTCACGCACTGCTACCGAGGACGTAAACATGTCGAACGACGACAAGCTCAGGGATTACCTCAAGCGCGTGATGGTGGACCTGCGCCAGACCCGCAGGCAGCTGGGTGAGCTGGAGGCGAAGGACACCGAGCCCATCGCCATCGTCGGAATGGCCTGCCGCTACCCGGGCGGCGTCGGCTCGCCCGAGGACCTGTGGCACCTGGTCGCCTCGGGCGGCGACGGCGTGTCCGAGTTCCCCACCGACCGCGGCTGGGACCTGGACACGATCTATGATCCCGAGCCCGGGCGGACGGGCCGCACGTACGTGCGCGAGGGCGGCTTCCTTCACGACGCCGGCGAGTTCGACCCCGCGTTCTTCGGGATCTCCCCCCGCGAGGCCCTGGTCATGGACCCGCAGCAGCGGCTGCTCCTGCAGACGTCCTGGGAGGCCCTCGAACGCGCGGGCATCGACCCCGTCACCGCGCGCGGCACCCGGGCCGGGGTGTTCGTCGGCACCAACGGCCAGGACCACGCCTACCTCCAGCGGCAGGGCGACAGCGACATCGAGGCCCACCTCGTCACCGCGAACACCGCCGCCGTGGTGTCGGGCCGCATCTCCTACGCCCTCGGCCTCGAAGGCCCGGCGGTCACCGTCGACACGGCCTGCTCGTCCTCGCTGGTGGCGCTCCATCTGGCCGCCCAGGCGCTGCGCCGCGGCGAGTGCTCGCTCGCCCTGGCCGGCGGCGTGACCGTGATGGCCACGCCGAACACCTTCATCGCGTTCAGTGCCCAGCGCGGCCTGTCGCCCGACGGCCGCTGCCGCGCGTTCTCCTCGACCGCCGACGGCACCGGCATGTCCGAAGGCGTCGGCGTGCTCCTGCTGGAGCGGTTGTCGGACGCCCGCCGGCTCGGCCACGACGTGCTGGCCGTCATCCGCGGCAGCGCCGTCAACCAGGACGGCGCCTCCAACGGCCTCACGGCCCCGAACGGCCCGTCGCAGGAGCGCGTGATCCGGCAGGCGCTGGAGAACGCACGCCTGACCGCCTCCCAGGTCGACGCGGTCGAGGCGCACGGCACGGCCACCACTCTCGGTGACCCGATCGAGGCGGAGGCGCTGCTCGCCACGTACGGCCAGGAGCACTCGGGCGACCGGCCGCTGTGGCTGGGATCCATCAAGTCCAACATCGGCCACACGCAGGCCGCCGCGGGTGTCGCCGGTGTGATCAAGATGGTGATGGCCATCCGCAACGGCGTCCTGCCCCAGACGCTGAACGTGGACGAGCCGACCGCCCAGGTCGACTGGTCGGCGGGCGGAGTCAAGCTCCTGACCGAGGCTGTCCAGTGGCCCGAGTCGGACCACCCCCGCCGCGCGGCGGTCTCGTCCTTCGGCGTCAGCGGTACCAACGCGCACACGATCATCGAGCAGGCCCCGGCGTTCGACGAGGAGCCCGCCGCCGGGTCGGCCGGGGCCCCGGCCGACCCAGCGCTGCCGTGGGTGCTCTCGGCGAAGAGCGACGCGGCACTGCGCGCCCAGGCGGAGCGCCTGCTCTCCTTCCTGGAGGACGGCCGGTGCGCCCCCGGGAGCGCCCCGGCCGACATCGGCTTCTCCCTCGCAACGACGCGCACCGCCTGGGACCGCAGGGCGGCCGTCGTCGGCGAGAGCCTGGAGGAACTCACCGAAGGCGTACGGGCACTGGCGTCCGGCACCCCGTCCGCGGCCGTCGTCCACAACGCGGCCCGCCACGGCGACAAGACCGGGTTCCTGTTCTCGGGTCAGGGTTCGCAGCGGGTCGGCATGGGGCGCGGACTCTACGACGCCTTCCCGGTGTTCGCCGCCGCCTACGACGAGATCCGTGCCCATCTCGATGTCACGCTCGACGCGGACGCGGAGCAGCTCGACCAGACCGGCTGCACCCAGCCGGCGTTGTTCGCGGTCGAGGTGGCGTTGTTCCGGTTGCTGGAGTCGTGGGGTGTGCGGCCGGATTATGTGGCAGGTCATTCGGTGGGTGAGATTGCTGCCGCGCACGTGGCGGGTGTGTTGTCGCTCGAGGATGCGGCGAGGCTGGTGTCGGCGCGTGCCGCGTTGATGCAGGCACTGCCTGCCGGCGGCGCGATGGTGGCGGTGCAGGCGACCGAGGACGAGGTGTCGCCGTACCTGACGGATGGCGTCGGTATCGCGGCGGTCAACGGGCCTCGGTCGGTCGTGGTCTCCGGTGCCGAGGAAGCCGTGCTGGAGATCGTCGAGGTCTTCGCCCACCAGGGCCGCAAGACATCTCGGTTACAGGTGAGTCATGCGTTCCATTCGCCGTTGATGGACCCGATGCTGGAGGAGTTCGCCGAGGTCGTCAGCGGGTTGACGTTCAGTGAGCCGCGGATTCCTGTGGTCTCGAACCTGACCGGTCGGCCGGCCGAGTCGTACACGCCCGAGTACTGGGTCCGGCACGTCCGTGAGGCGGTGCGTTTCGCCGACGGCGTCGAGACCCTCGGCGAGCTGGGTGTGACCACGTTCGTGGAGATCGGTCCGGGCGGTGTCCTGAGCGGCATGGCGCAGGGCTGTGTGGACGGCATCGTCACCATCCCCGTACTCCGGTCCGACCGCCCCGAGCCGCAGGCCGTCGTGACCGCGCTCGCCGAACTGCACGTCAGCGGCGCCGAAGTGGACTGGCACGCCTTCTTCCCGGGCGCCCGGCGGGTCGACCTGCCCACCTACGCTTTCCAGCAGCAGCGCTACTGGCTCGATGCCCCGGAGGCCGAGACGGCCGCCGTGGACGCGGTCGACGCCGAGTTCTGGGCGAGCGTCGAGCGCGAGGACGCCCAGTCCCTCGCCGCCACGCTGGGGCTGAACCTCGATGAACTGGACGTCGTAGTACCGAAGTTGTCGGCCTGGCGGCGCCGACGGCGCGAGCAGTCCGCCGTGGACGGCTGGCGCTACCAGTTGGGCTGGCAGCCGCTGAACGGCCTGCCCGCGGGCGACCTCTCCGGCAGCACATGGCTGTTCGCCGCCACCGAGGGCGACGAGTGGGTCGGCACGGTCCGCGCGGCCCTGGCCGGACGCGGCGCGCACCTGATCCCGCTGACGGTCGGCGCCGACGCCGACCGCGCGTCCCTGGCCGACGAGCTGACCCGTGTCGCGGGGGAAGCCGGATCGCTCGACGGCGTCCTGTCGCTGCTCGCGACCGACGAGACCGCCTCGCCCGAACACCCCGCGCTCTCCCAGGGCCTCGCGCAGACCGTGGCTCTGGCCCAGGCGCTTGGTGACGCGGGCATCGACGCGCCGCTGTGGTGCGCCACCCGCGGCGCGGCCGCCACCGGACGCTCCGACGACGCACCGCTCAGCGCGGTGCAGAACCAGGTGTGGGGCCTCGGCCGCGCCCTGGCCCTGGAGCACGCCCGGCGCTGGGGCGGCCTGATCGACCTGCCCGCGTCCGTCGACGAACGCGCCGCCGGCCGTATCGCCGCCGTACTGAGCCAGGGAGCCGGCGCTGTGGACGGCCAGGAGGACGATGGCCAGGAGGACCAGGTCGCCGTCCGCGTCACCGGGGTGTTCACCGCCCGGCTCGCCCACGCCCGAAGCGGTACCGGCCGGCCGTGGTCGCCGCGTGGCACCGTCCTGATCACCGGTGGTACGGGTGCGCTGGGCGGGCACGTCGCCCGCTGGCTCGCCGGTGCCGGTGCCGAGCACTTGGTGCTCGCCGGCCGCCGCGGCGCCGACGCGCCCGGCGCGACCGCGCTCAAGGCCGAACTGGAGACGCTGGGCGCGCGCGTCACCCTCGCCGTGTGCGATGTCGCCGACCGCGACGCGGTGGCGGCGCTGCTCGCCGAGCACACGTTCACCTCCGTCTTCCACGCCGCGGGCGTGGAACAGTTGTCCCCCTTCGACGAGTTGACGCCGGCCGACTTCGCCCGCACGGTGGCGGCGAAGGCCGGGGGCGCCGCGCACCTGGACGAACTGCTCGGCGACCGGGAGCTGGACGCCTTCGTCCTCTTCTCCTCGATCGCCGGGGTGTGGGGCAGCGGACGGCAGACCGCCTACGCGGCCGGCAACGCCTTCCTCGACGGGCTCGCCGCCCGGCGGAGGGCCCGGGGCCTGACCGCCACCGCGATCGCCTGGGGCCCCTGGGCCGACGGCGGTATGGTCACCGACGCCGACGAGGAGCACCTGCGCCGCCGCGGCGTCGTCACCCTGCCCGCCGCACTCGCCGTGACCGCGGTCCAGCGCGCCCTGGACTGCGACGACACCGCGGTCGTCGTGGCGGACATCGACTGGGAACGCTTCATCGGACCGTTCACCCTCGGCCGCCCGAGCGCCCTGCTGTCCGAGCTGCCCGAGGTGTGCCGCGCCGGCACCGCCGCACCGGCCGACGCCGCCACCGGCGCCGCGCCCCTGGCGGCCCGGCTCGCCGGACTGCCGGAGTCCGTGCGCACGGAGACCCTGATCGACCTGGTCCGCGCGCACGTCGCGGCCGTCCTGGGGCACTCCTCGGTGGTGGAGGTCGAGCCCGACCGGGCCTTCAAGGACCTGGGCTTCGACTCCCTGACCGCCGTCGAACTGCGCAACAAGGTGAACGCGGCGACCGGTCTCGGGCTGCCGCCCACGCTGGTCTTCGACCATCCCAACGTCACGGCGCTCGCCCGCTTCGTGCAGAGCGAGCTGCTCGGGTCGAAGGCCGTCGTGGAGCAGGAGCGGCACGGGGCCGCCGACGACGAGCCCATCGCCATCGTGGCCATGAGCTGCCACCTGCCCGGTGGCGTCGACTCGCCCGAGGCGCTGTGGGACCTGGTGACGTCCGGCGGCGACGCCGTCTCCGCGTTCCCGTCGAACCGCGGCTGGGACATCGACGCCCTTTACGACCCCGACCCCGATCGCCCCGGCAAGACGTACGCGCGCGACGGCGGCTTCCTTTATGGCGCCACCGACTTCGACGCCGGCTTCTTCGGGATCTCTCCGCGTGAGGCCCTGGCGATGGACCCGCAGCAGCGCCTGCTGCTGGAGACCTCGTGGGAGACCTTCGAGCGGGCCGGGATCGCTCCCGCGCGGCTGCGCGGCAGCCGGACCGGCGTCTTCGTCGGCATGGCCTACCAGGGCTACGGAGCCGATGTGCGCCGCACGCCGGAAGGCGTCGAAGGGCACCGGCTCGTCGGCGGCGCGTCCAGCGTCGTCTCCGGCCGGGTGGCCTACACCTTCGGACTCGAAGGACCCGCCGTCACGATCGACACGGCGTGCTCGTCGTCCCTGGTCGCCCTGCACCTGGCCATGCAGTCGCTGCGGAGCGGTGAGTGCTCGATGGCGCTGGCCGGCGGCGTCACCGTCATGGCCGGTCCGAGCGTTTTCGTGGAGTTCAGTCGTCAGCGCGGTCTGTCGCCCGACGGCCGTTGCAGGGCGTTCGGTGCCGGTGCCGACGGCACCGGCTG
The DNA here is from genome assembly GCF_053600395.1 of Streptomyces sp. NPDC005070. Lineage (NCBI taxonomy): Bacteria > Bacillati > Actinomycetota > Actinomycetes > Kitasatosporales > Streptomycetaceae > Streptomyces > Streptomyces sp. NPDC005070. The sequence continues at coordinate 23,203 of NZ_JBSFZS010000111.1, forward strand.
GGCGGAGGGCGTGGGCGTGGTGCTCGTGGAGCGTCTGTCCGACGCCGTGCGCAACGGCCACGAGGTCCTGGCGGTGGTACGGGGCAGCGCCGTGAACCAGGACGGGGCGTCCAACGGGCTGACCGCGCCCAACGGTCCGGCGCAGCAGCGGGTGATCCGCCAGGCGCTGGCCTCGGCCGGGCTCGCTCCGGGCGATGTGGATGTCGTCGAGGCGCACGGTACGGGCACGACGCTGGGCGACCCGATCGAGGCGCAGGCGCTCCTTGCGACTTATGGGCAGGAGCGTGAACGGCCGCTCCTGCTCGGCTCGTTGAAGTCCAACATCGGTCACACGCAGGCCGCGGCGGGTGTCGCCGGTGTGATCAAGATGGTGATGGCGATGCGCCATGGTGTCCTGCCGCGGACGCTGCACGTCGACGAGCCCACACCGCACGTGGATTGGTCGGCTGGCGATGTCCGGCTGCTGACCGAGGCCGTCGACTGGCCGGAGACGGACCGTCCGCGCCGGGCCGCGATCTCGTCCTTCGGGGTCAGCGGCACCAACGCCCACACCATCATCGAACAGGCCCCCGCCGCGGCGGAGTTGCCTCCCACCCCCGACTCCGGCGCGCTCGTGCCGTGGGTGCTGTCGGGCAAGGGCGAGCCGGCGCTGCGTGCCCAGGCGGCCCGGCTGGCCGGCCACCTCGACGCGAACGACGGCTGGACGGCTTCCGACATCGGCCTCTCCCTGGCCTCCCGCGAGACGTTCGAGGACCGCGCGGTGCTCCTGGCAGAGGACTCGGACAAGCTCCGGGAAGCCCTCACCGCCCTCGCCGCCGGCCGACCGGTGGCGAACGTGGCGCTGGGACGCGCCCGCCCCGAAGGCAAGGTCGGTTTTCTGTTCTCGGGTCAGGGTTCGCAGCGGATCGGTATGGGGCGTGAGTTGTACGGGGCGTTCCCTGTCTTCGCCGATGCGTATGACGAGGTGTGTGCGCGTCTGGAGGCGCCGGTCGATGTCGATGCCGGGACTCTGCACCAAACCGGGTGTGCCCAGCCCGCGCTGTTCGCGGTGGAGGTGGCGCTGTTCCGTCTCCTCGAGTCGTGGGGTGTGCGGCCGGATTACGTGGCCGGTCATTCGGTGGGTGAGATCGCGGCGGCGCATGTGGCCGGGGTGCTGTCGTTGGACGATGCCGTGAGGCTGGTGTCGGCGCGGGCCGCGTTGATGCAGGTGCTGCCTGCCGACGGCGCCATGGTGGCGGTGCAGGCCACCGAGGACGAGGTGCTGCCGCATCTGACCGACGAGGTCGGGATCGCGGCGGTCAATGGGCCTCGGTCCGTGGTGGTTTCGGGTGCCGAGGCCGCGGTCATGGCGATTGCCGAGGTCTTTCGGCAGCAGGGCCGCAAGACCTCGCGGTTGAAGGTCAGTCACGCGTTCCATTCGCCGTTGATGGACCCGATGCTGGAGGAGTTCGCCGAGGTCGTCGGCGGTCTGACGTTCAGTGAGCCGCGGATTCCTGTGGTCTCGAACCTCACCGGGCGTCTGGCCGAGTCGTACACGCCCGAGTACTGGGTTCGGCACGTGCGCGAGGCGGTGCGTTTCGCCGACGGCATCGAGACCCTGGCCGATCTGGGCGTGACCACGTTCGTGGAGATCGGTCCGGGCGGTGTCCTGAGCGGCATGGTGCAGGGCTGCGTGGACGACATCGTCACCGTCCCCGTACTCCGAGCCGACCGCCCCGAGCGGCAGGCCCTCCTCACCGCGCTCGCCGACCTGCACGTCAGCGGCACCGAAGTGAACTGGCAGGCCCTCTTCCCCGGCGCTCACCGCGTCACCCTGCCCACCTACGCCTTCCAGCGCGAGCGCTTCTGGCTGGACGGGGACGGGGACGAGGATCCGGCCGCCGTCGGCACCCCGGCCGACGCGGCGGACTCCGGATTCTGGGACAGCGTGGAGCGCGAGGACGCGGAGTCCATCGCCGCGACCCTGGGCGTCGCCGAGGACGCCTCGCTGAGCGCGCTCCTGCCCCGGCTGTCCGCGTGGCGCCGTCAGCGCCGCGAGCAGTCCATGGTCGACGGCTGGCGCTACCGCGTCACGTGGAAGCCGCTCGGCGCGCTCCCTCGGCCCGGCGCGTCCGGGACCTGGCTGCTCGTCGTGGCCGGGGAGAGCGAGTGGACCGCCTCGGTCCGCACCGCGCTCGGCGGGCGCGGCCTGGAACTGATGACGCTCGTCGCCGGGCCCGGCACCGATCGCGGGACGCTGGCCCGCGAGCTGGCGGGCGTCGGCCCGGTGACCGGCGTGCTGTCCCTGCTCGCCGAGGACGAGAGCACCTCGGCCGACCACCCCGGCCTGTCGCACGGCCTCGCCGCGACCCTCTGCCTGGTGCAGGCGCTCGGCGACGCGGGCGTCGACGTCCCGCTGTGGTGCGCCACGCGCGGCGCGGTGGCCACCGGCCGCTCCGACCGCGTGGACCGCCCGTTGCAGTCGCAGGTGTGGGGCTTCGGCCGGGCGGCGGCGCTGGAACACCCGCAGCGCTGGGGCGGACTGCTCGACCTGCCCGATTTGCTGGACGCCCGCACCGCGGCCCGCGTGGCCGCCGTCCTCGGCCAGACGGCCGAGGACCAGGTGGCGGTCCGCGCCTCGGGCGTCTTCGGGCGCCGGTTCGTCAGGGCCGCCCGCGCCACCGGCCCCGCCCAGGGGTGGTCGCCGCGTGGCACCGTCCTGATCACCGGTGGTACGGGTGCGCTGGGCGGG
>NZ_JBSFZS010000112.1:0-25133 GCF_053600395.1 Streptomyces sp. NPDC005070
GCGATGGCGGCCACGACGGCGATGACGACCGAGGCGGAGACGGTGAGGGTGTTGTAGGTGGCTGAGTCACAGCACACCCGGCCCGGTGGAGAACGGTCACACGATCGGGTCGGACGGAGTCACACGATCCGCTCGGAGGCGGCCGGCCGATCCCCTGCCGGACCGTCACACGATCCGTTCCGGCGCATCACTTGATCCAGTCCGCCCAGGATATGTTCCAGCCGTTGAGACCGTTGGCCGGGTCGACCGTCGGGTCGGTGGAGTTCTTCACGACCACCACGTCACCGACCATCGAGTGGTTGAAGAACCAGGCGGCCGGCACGCCGCTGTCGTAGCCGCCGCGCACGTCCCGCAGGCCGATGCAGCCGTGGCTGGCGTTGTAGTTGCCGAAGGCGCCGCCGCCCCAGTAGTTGCCGTGCACGAAGGTGCCGGAGCCGGTCAGGCGCATGGCGTGCGGGACGTCCTTGATGTCGTACTCGCCGTCGTAGCCGACCGTGTCGCCGTTCATCCGGGTCACGGTGAACTTCTCGCTGATGACCATCTGGCCGTTCCAGGTGGCGTAGCCGGGCTTGCCGGTGGTCACCGGGATGGTCTTGACGACCTTGCCCTCCTGCATGACCTTCATCGTGTGCTTCTTGGCGTCCACGACGGACACCTGGTCGCGGCCGATGGTGAAGGAGACCGTCTTGGCCTGCTTGCCGTAGACGCCCTTGCGGCCCTCGACGCCGTCGAGGTTCAGCTTCACGGTGACCTTGGTGCCGGCCTTCCAGTACTTCTCGGGCCGGAAGTCGAGGCGGTCGTTGCCGAACCAGTGGCCCTGGACGTCGACGGCCGGCTCGGTCGTGATCTTGATGGCCTTCTCGACGTCGTCCGGCTTGGTGATGCCCCGGGTGAAGCGGACCGAGAACGGCATGCCGACGCCGACCTTGGAGCCGTCCTCGGGCGTGAAGTTGCCGGTGAAGGTGTTCTGCGGGCTCAGCGTCGTGAAGGACGAGTCCTCGGCCGCCGTGCGGCCCTCGGAGTCCTTCGCGACCGCGTGCACCTGGTACTTGGTGGACGCCGCGAGGTGTGTGGCGGGCGTCCAGCCGCCGCCGTCGGCCGATATCTCGCCGTCGATCTTCGTGCCCTCGTTGTCCTTGACGGTGACCTCGGTCAGTTTGCCCTTGCTGGCCGTGACCTTGAGGGTGCCGCTGGTGTCGACGTCCTTGGCGCCGGCCTTCGGCGCGATCGTGACGACGGCCACCGACTGCTTGCTCTCCGTGGTGGTGCTGCCCTTGCCGTCCTTTTCCTTCCCTCCGGACCCCGAGTCCGTTCCCCCGCCCCCGCCGCAGGCCGTGACGGCCAGCAGCGCACCGCCGACGATCACCGCCCACCGCTTGTTGCGGCCGCGTGAGCGTCCACCCGCCGACGCCCCTGATATCGGTCGCACGTTCACAGTCTTTCTCCCCTCGCAAGGCCTGATCAGGCCCCCACCGCAGCCGCGTCCCACGCGATCACTGGCGCATATTAACCTCACGGTTTTGAGCTCCGTGTCAGGTCAATGTCACCGTTCCGTCGCAACTTGGACCATCGACCGCGAAGATGGTTGCACCGGGGAGCGAAGATCAGTCGACTGCGCTGCCGGCCTTCCACTCCCGCCAGCCCATGTTCCAGCCGCCGAGTCCGTTGTCGGGGGCCACCTGCTTGTCCTTGCTGTGCACGACTTCGATGACGTCCCCGACGAGACTGCGGTCGAAGAACCAGCCCGCCGGGGTGTCGGAGCTGCCGCCCTTCACGTCCCGCAGACCCACGCAGCCATGGCTCACGTTGGTGTTGCCGAAGGCGTCCGGCGCCCAGTAGTTGCCGTGCAGGAAGGTCCCGGAGTCGGTCAGGCGCATCGCGTGCGGGACGTCGGGGATGTCGTACTCGCCGCCGAAACCCACGGTCCGGCTGTTCATCCGGGTCACTTCGAGCATCTCGGTGACGACCATCTTCCCGTTGTACGTCGTCGTCTTCGGCGCTCCGGCCGTGATCGGCACCGTGGCGAGGAGGTTGCCGTCACGGCGTACCTCCATGGTGTGGGCGCCGGCGTCGACGAGGGACCGCTGGTCGCGGCCGACGGTGAACGAGAAGGTCCTGGACTGGAGTCCGTACACGCCGGGTGATCCTTCGACGTCGCGCAGCCCGAGCGCCACGGTGACCTTCGTGCCCGGTTTCCAGTAGCGCTCGGGACGGAAGTCGACGCGTCCGCCGCCGAACCAGTGCGCGCGGATCTCGACCGCGGGCCGCGCCTCGACACGGATCGCGCGCTCGACGGCGGCCCGGTTCTCGATCTCCCGGTTGAACTCCAGGGAGACGATCATCCCGGTGCCCACGACGGAGCGGTCCTCCGGGGTGACGTACCCGATGAACCGCTCGTCGGGGACGGCCGTGGTGAACGTGGTGTGCCGTGCCGAGCGGTGCCCGCCGCCGTCCAGGGCCACCGCGTCCACGGTGTACTTGGCGGCCAGGGCGAGCCGCGCGTCGTCCGGTTTCCAGGACAGGCCGTCGTCGCTGATGTGCCCCGGTACGGGTGACTCCCGGGCGTCCTGGTACTTGACGACCTTCACGGACTCCAGGCGTCCGCCGGGCACCCGTACCAGCAGTGCCTCCTGCGGTCGTACGCCCTTCTTGTGGTCGTCGGGCGAGACGTGGATGACATCCTCGGGGGACCGTGGTTTGCCGAACGCCTCCCCGATCCCGTCCGAGATCCCGCCGGAGGTGCAGCCGGAGGCTCCGGCCAGCAGACCGGCCCAGGTCAGTACGGCGGCCAGCGCGGCCCCTGCGCGCCGCGCGCGCGTCTGTACGTGCTTCACAAGGGACCCAACGACGCCGCCCCTCCGGGGAAACGTGAGTGCGAGCCACGCTCTGGGCAGAACAGTGGGGAGGACGACGCGCCAAGGAGCCGCGGCCGGGACGCCGTGCACCCTTTTCCGCGCCGTTCCACGAGCCGTGGGAGGCTGACCGGTGTCGAGCGCACCCGAGCAGGAGGCGGTCCACGAGGGACGCGCCGCGGGCGGCGGGCTGCCCGCGCAGACCGTCACGGACCCGGCGGGGCCACCCGCCGCACCGCCCGCCGCCGTGCCGGCGCCCGCGGACCCGGCGGCGGAGCCGGCCGCTCCCGCGCTGAACGGCTCACGGCACCCCGCGGCACCTCCCGTCGGCGCCTGGCCCGGTGCCCCCACTCCGCTCGGAGCACGCTTCCGGGTCGGTCCCGACGGCACCACGGGCACCAACTTCGCCCTGTGGGCGGGCGGCGCGGAGGCCGTCGACCTGTGCCTCTTCGACGAGGCGGGCGCCGAGACCCGCGTCCCGCTCACCGAACTCACCCACGAGATCTGGCACGGTTTCGTGCCCGGAGTGCTCCCCGGCCGCCGCTACGGCTTCCGGGTGCACGGCCGCTGGGACCCGTGGACCGGCGCCCGCTGGAACCCGGCGAAGCTGCTCCTCGACCCGTACGCCCGTGCCGTGGACGGCGACTTCACCCTGCCGCCGGAGGTGTACGGGCACGTCCGCGACTGGCCTCAGCAGCAGGTCGCCGACACCGTGCGCGACGACCGCGACTCGGCGCCCCTCGTCCCCAAGGGCGTGGTCGTCCAGGACGACGACGACTGGGCGGACGACCACCGCCCCAAGACCCCGTGGGCGGACTCGGTCATCTACGAACTGCACGTGCGGGGATTCACCCGTCTGCACCCCTCGATCCCCGAGGAACTGCGCGGCACGTACGCCGGACTGGCGCACCCGGCGGCCGTCGAGCACCTGGTGAACCTCGGGGTGACGGCCGTGGAGCTGCTGCCGGTGCACCAGTTCGCGCACGAGGACCACCTGCTGCGCCGGGGCCTGAAGAACTACTGGGGTTACAACTCGATCGGCTATTTCGCCCCGCACGCGGGCTACGCCGCCTCCGGCACGAGGGGGCAGCAGGTCGGCGAGTTCAAACGGATGGTGCAGGCGCTGCACGCGGCGGGGATCGAGGTCATCCTCGACGTCGTCTACAACCACACCGCGGAGGCGGGCGAACTGGGCCCGATGCTGTCGCTGCGCGGCATCGACAACCGGGGGTACTACCGGCTCCAGCAGGACGCCCGCCGCTACGCCGACTACACGGGCTGCGGCAACACCCTGCACGTCGTGCAGCCACAGGTACTGCGGCTGATCACGGACTCCCTTCGCTACTGGGTCACCGAGATGGGCGTCGACGGGTTCCGCTTCGACCTGGCGGCCGCCCTGGCCCGGTCCATGCACGACGTCGACATGCTCTCGCCGTTCCTCGCCGTCATCGCCCAGGATCCGGTGCTGCGCCGGGTCAAGCTGATCGCCGAGCCGTGGGACGTGGGCTCCGGCGGCTACCAGGTCGGCGCCTTCCCGCCCCTGTGGACGGAGTGGAACGACCGCTACCGCAACGCCGTACGGGACTTCTGGCGCGGGGCGCTGCCCGACGTAAGGGATCTGGGCTACCGCCTGTCGGGGTCGAGCGACCTGTACGCCTGGGGCGGCCGGCGCCCGTACGCCTCCGTCAACTTCGTGACCGCGCACGACGGTTTCACCCTGCGCGACCTCGTGTCGTACGAACGCAAGCACAACGAGGCGAACGGCGAGGGCAACCGGGACGGCACCGACGACAACCGGGCCTGGAACGGCGGCACGGAGGGCGAGAGCGAGGACGAGGATCTGCGGGCGCTGCGGAGGCGCCAGTTGAGGAACCTGCTGACGACGCTGCTCCTTTCGACAGGAGTGCCGATGCTGGTCGCCGGGGACGAGTTCGGGCGCACCCAGCGGGGCAACAACAACGCCTACTGCCAGGACAACGAGATCAGCTGGGTCGACTGGTCGCAGCTCGACGACCCCGACTGGCGGGCCCTGTTCGAACTGACGTCCCGTCTGATCGCGCTGCGGCACGCGCATCCCGTGCTGCGCCGCCGGGCGTTCTTCTCCGGGCGGGCCCACTCGGCCGACGGACTGCGGGATCTGGCCTGGTTCACCGCGCGGGGCACCGAGATGACGGAACGGGACTGGTACGCGCCCGCCGCGACCCTCGGCATGTACCTGTCCGGCCGGGACATCCCCGGACGGGACGCGCGGGGCGCCCCGGTCGTCGACGACAGCTTCCTCGCCGTGCTGCACGCCGGGGACCGGCCGGCCTCCTTCGAGCTGCCGGGGTCGCCCTGGGCCACCGCGTACGAGGTGGTCGTGGACACGTCGCGCGAGGACCAGGCCGCGGCACCCGCGCTCACGCACCGGGCGGGCACGGCGATCACGGTGCCGGCGCGGTCCGTGCTGCTGCTCAGGGTCCACTGACGGCAGGCGGCGGCGCGCTCTCCCGGGGACCCGCGGTCCGTCGTCCGATCGGTCGGTACGACCGTACGACGTCCCCCGGGGAGCAGCGCTGCGACACCGTCCTCGGACGCCCCGGGACGACCGCTCCGAGCACCCCGGACGGTCCAGACGCGCCGAAAACTCGGTGGGCACTGTCAGTGGTGAAACGTAGGCTCGCTCATGATGACCACCTCCGATGCAGCCGCCCAGGACCACCCCCACCGTTCGACCGTACGCAGCCTGTTGCGCCTGTGGCCCTATGTCCGCCCGGTGCGGGCGAGATGGTTCGGCGCGGCGTTCGTCGCCGTGGTCGCCTCGTGTCTCTCGCTCGTGTTCCCGCTGATCCTGAAGTGGATGGTGGACGGTCCCGTCACGGGGCACGATCCGGCGGGAGTCTGGCTCGGGGCGCTGTATCTGCTGCTGCTCGGCATCGCCGAGGCCGGTCTGTTCGGGCTGCGCCGCTGGCTGGTGGCCCGCCCGCTGGCCGGGGTCGAGGCCGGAATGCGGGCCGATCTGTACCACCATCTGCAGCGCCTGCCGGTCGCCTTCCACGACCGCTGGGCGTCCGGACAGCTCCTGTCCCGGGCGACCACCGATCTGATGCTGGTCCGCATGTTCCTGGCGTTCCCGCTGACCTTCCTCCTGGTCAACGGCGTGACGATCCTCGCGGGCATCGCCATCATGCTGGCCCAGGAGTGGACCCTCGGGCTGGTGCTCCTCGCCCCCGCCGTCCCGGTCATGATCGTCTGCTGGTTCTTCGAGCGGCGTTACGCGGAGGTGGCGCGGCGGGCCCAGGATCAGGTCGGCGATCTGACGACGGTGGTCGAGGAGAGTGTGCTCGGCATCCGGATCATCAAGGGGTTCGGCCGCCATCGCAGCCAGGCGCGGGCGTTCCGTGAGCTGTCCCGGTCGCTGCGCGGCACGGAACTGGTCAAGGCCCGGCTGCTCGCCTCCATCTGGGGCGTCATCGTCACCCTGCCCGAGTTCGCCATCGGCGCGGCCCTCGTCCTCGGTACGGTCCAGGTCGCCGACGGCCGCCTGTCCGCCGGCACGCTGGTGGCGTTCCTGTCGACCGCGCTCGCGCTGCGCTGGCCCGTCGACTCGATCGGGTTCCTCCTCGCGATGAGCCAGGAGGCCGCGACGGCCACCGAACGGTACTTCGAGGTCATGCGGGCGACGCCGGAGTCGGACGGCACGGCCGCCCCGGCCGCCGTGCCCACCCCGGCCGCCCTGCCCGCGGCCGGAGCCGGCGACAGCGACAGCGACAGCGACAGCGACAGCGGACTGAGTTTCCACGGTGTCGAGTTCCGCTATCCCGACGCCCCCGCGGACACACCCCCGGTGCTGGCCCGCATCGACCTGCACGTCCGCTCGGGCGAGAGCATGGCGCTCGTCGGTGCCACCGGCTCCGGCAAGACCACCCTCACCGCGCTCGTCCCCCGCCTGCACGAGGTGACGTCCGGCCGGATCACCCTGGACGGCCGGGACATCACGCGGATGCCCCGCGAGGAGCTGCGCGAACTCGTCGCCGTCGCCTTCGAGGAACCCACCCTCTTCTCGGCCACCGTCGGCGAGAACGTCCTGATGGGCGCCCCCGAGACCGCCGGCCGGACGGAGCTGGACCGCGCTCTCGCCGTCGCGCAGGCCGACTTCGCGCACACGCTGCCCCGGGGCACGGGGACGCAGGTCGGCGAACAGGGCCTCAGCCTGTCCGGCGGGCAGCGGCAGCGGCTCGCGCTGGCCCGCGCGGTGGTCGGCCGCCCGCGCTTCCTGGTGCTCGACGACCCGCTGTCGGCGCTCGACGTGCACACCGAGGCCGCGGTCGAGGCCGCCCTGCGCCGGGTGCTGGCGGAGACGACCGCGCTGATCGTGGCGCACCGTCCGTCCACGGTCCTGCTGGCCGACCGGGTGGCCCTGATCTCCGACGGCCGGATCGCGGCGGTCGGCACCCATCACGAACTGCTGCGCACCCATGCCGAATACGCCCACCTGATGTCGGGCGCAGAGGAGGAGGGCCGATGACAGCGGCGCCCACGACCACCGCGGCGGACAAGGAACCGAAGGGCGGCGCGCCCTCGGCACCCGGGCCGCACGAGGACCCCTTCGACCACGACACCCTGCCCGCGCCCCCGGGCGCGACCGCGACCCTGCTGCGCTCGCTGCTCGCCCCGCTCCGGGCCCGGGTGGCCCTGACCACCGTTCTGCTGCTGCTCCAGCAGGCGGCCGTACAGGCGGGCCCGCTGCTCGTGGCGTACGCCATCGACCGCGCCGTACCGGCGTTCCGGCAGGACGACCACGGGCCGCTGATCGCGATCGGCGCCGCCTACCTGCTGTGCTCGGCGGCCTCCGGCGGGCTCCAGTACGCCTTCATCATCGCCTCGGCCCGGGTCAACCAGGACGTGCTGCTCGATCTGCGCGGCCGGATCTTCCGGCACGCCCAGGCGCTCAGCGTCGACTTCCACGAGCGCTACACCTCGGGCCGGCTGATCTCCCGCTCCACGACGGACGTCGAGTCGCTGCGCGAACTGCTCAGCGAGGGGCTCCAGGAACTCGTCACCGTCATCCTGTCCTTCGTCTACATCTCGGCGATGCTGCTCTGGCTGGACGTCGGTCTGGGCGCGGTCGCGGTGGCCTCCTTCGTGCCGCTGTATCTGCTCATCCGCCGCTACCAGCGCCGCGCGGGGCGGATCTTCGCCGTCCGTTCGACGACGATCGCCGCGGTGATCGTGAAGTTCGCGGAGACGATGAACGGCATCCGGCCGGTGCGCGCGTTCCGCCGGGAGGCCGCCAACGAGGCCGAGTTCAAGGTGCTCAACCAACGGCACGAGCGGACGAACGGCGACGCCCTGCTGGAGATGGCGCGCTATGTCGTCGGCTCCCGGCTGGTCGCCAACACGGCCGTCGCGGGCATCGTGCTGTGGGGCGCCTACCGGGTGGCGTCGGATTCGCTGGCGCTCGGTGTGCTCGCCGCGGCGGTCCTCTATCTGCGCCGGCTCTACGACCCCATCGACCGCCTCGGCATGTTCCTGAACTCCTACCAGTCCGCCGCGGCCTCGATGGAGAAGATCGCCGGTCTGCTGGCCCAGACGCCGTCCGTGCCGGAGCCGTCCTCGCCGCGGGAGCTTCCGGCCCTCGCCTCCGAACATCCCGGCCGTGAGGTCGTGTTCGACGGCGTCCGCTTCGCGTACCGCACCGGCGGGGAGGTCCTGCCCTCCTTCTCGCTCACCCTGCCCGCCGGACAGACGGTGGCCGTGGTCGGCTCGACCGGCGCCGGCAAGTCGACGCTGGCCAAGCTCCTGGCCCGGTTCTACGACCCCTCCGACGGCCGGGTCCTGCTCGACGGCGTCGATCTGCGCGAGCTGGCGGTGCCCGAACTGCGGCGCGGGGTCGTGATGGTGACCCAGGAGGCGTTCCTGTTCTCGGGCACGGTCGCCGAGAACATCGCGATCGGCCGCCCCGAGGCGTCCCGCGAGGAGATCGAGCGGGCGGCGAAGGCGATCGGCGCGCACGACTTCATCAGCGCGCTGCCCGACGGCTACGACACGGACGTACGCAAGCGCGGCGGCCGGATCTCCGCCGGCCAGCGTCAACTCGTCGCCTTCGCACGGGCGCTGCTCGCCGACCCGGCGGTCCTGATCCTCGACGAGGCGACCAGCTCCCTCGACATCCCGGGCGAACGGGCCGTGCAGCGTGCGATGTCGACGGTCCTGCGGGGTCGTACGGCGGTGGTCATCGCCCACCGGCTGTCGACGGTGGCGATCGCCGACCGGGTCCTGGTGATGGAACACGGCCGGATCGTCGAGGACGGCCCGCCCGCCGAACTCATCGCGGGCACGGGCCGCTTCGCGGACCTGCACAAGGCCTGGCGGGACAGTCTCGTCTAGCGGCGGACGGGCGGAACCGCGAGCGACGGGCGGACGAGGGAGCGGAAGAAGGCTGATGATCGACACGTACGGGGATCCGGGGACACCGGACCGCCGGGGCGGCTGGCGGTTCCTGTGGTGGCTGGTCACCCGGCAGGCGCACCGGTCGGTCACCGGCGCGGTGATCTCCACCGTGTGGATGGGACTCACGGCACTGACGCCGTATCTCCTGTCCCGGGCGATCGACGACGGTCTTGAGCCGGGTGACGGGGCCGCGCTGGCGGGCTGGACGGCCGCCGTGCTCGCCACCGGGGCGTTCAACGCCGGGCTGGGTGTCGTGCGGCACCGCACGATGACCAAGGTCCGGATGGACGCCAACTTCCGCACGGTCAAGCTCGTGGTCGAGCACGCGGCCCGCCTCGGCGCGGCGCTCTCGCGGCAGACCGGCACGGGGGAGATCGTCACGGTCGGCGTCCGCGACGTGGGCACGATCAGCAACTCGCTGACGGTCGTCGGGCCCGGTCTGGCCGCGGTCGTCACCTACGGCGTGGTGGCCGCGCTGCTGCTGCCGGTCTCGGTGCAGCTCTCCGCGGTGATCCTGCTCGGGGTGCCGCTGACGGCCGGGATCGTCGGGCCGCTCACGGTCCGTCTCCAGGGAAGGGAGACGGGATACCGCGAACGGCAGTCCGTCCTGACCGCGCGCGTCGGCGACCTCGCGGGCGGCCTGCGCGTCCTGAACGGCCTCGGCGGCAAGGGGCTGTTCGCGGACGCGTTCCGCCGCGACTCGCGGAAGCTGCGCGAACAGGGCTACCAGGTCGGCGCGGTGACGAGCTGGATCCAGGCCCTGGGCGTGGGCATGCCGACCGTCCTGCTGGCCGCGGTGACCTGGCTCGCGGCCCGGCTGGCGGCCCAGGGAGACATCACCATCGGCCAGTTGGTGTCCGTGTACGGCTATGTCGCGGTCCTCGTCCTGCCGGTGTACTTCTTCATCGACTGCGGCTACGAACTCTCCCGGGCCGTGGTCGCCGCCCGGCGCGTCGTCCAGTTCCTGTCCCTGGAGCCCGTCGTCTCTCCGCCGGACGCGCTCGACGCCCCCAGGTCCCCGGCGGTGCTGCACGATCCGGAGTCCGGGGTCCGTGTGGTCCCGGGGAGGCTGACCGTGCTGGCCGGGGCCCGCCCCGAACAGTCCGCGGCCGTGGTCGACCGCCTCGGCCGGTACGCCGCCTCGGACGTGACCTGGGGCGGCGTACGGCTCGACGCGCTCGCGCTGCCCCAGGTGCGCGAACGGATCCTGGTCGCCGACAACGAGGCCGACCTGTTCGCCGGCACACTGCGCGAGTCCGTCCGGGCGCGCCGGGATCCCGACGACGAGACCGTCGGCCGGGCCGTGCGCGCGGCCGCCGCCGACGACATCGTCCTCGGGCTGCCGGACGGCCTCGACGCGGCCGTCGACGCGCAGGGCCGGAACCTGTCCGGCGGGCAGCGGCAGCGGGTCCGTCTCGTGCGCGCGCTCCTCGCGGATCCCGAGGTGCTGCTCGCCGTGGAACCGACCTCGGCGCTCGACGCCCACACCGAGGCGACGGTCGCGGCCCGGCTGCGCGCCGCCCGCACGGACCGTACGACCGTCGTGACGAGCACGTCGCCGCTCGTCCTCGACCACGCGGACACCGTCTGCTTCCTCGTCGACGGCAAGGCCGCGGCCACCGGCAGCCATCGCGAACTCCTGCGGACGGAACCGGGATACCGGTCGCTGGTCTCCCGTGGCGCGGAGCCGGAGGAGGACGCGGAGACCGATGACGCGGCGGACGCGGGCCCGGTGGCGGGCGTGGACGAGGAGGTGACGCTGTGACGGGCGGGCTGCCGGTGGCGGGGCGCGCCGAGGTGCGGCGGGCGGCGCTGCGGCTGATCCGTGCGGACGGGCGGGTGTTCGGCGTCGTGCTCGCCCTCAACGCGCTGGCCGCCGGGGCCGGTCTGGTCGGCCCCTGGCTGCTCGGGCGGATGATCGACGACGTGCGCGCGGGCGCCGGTGTCGAGGCGGTGGACGGGCCGGCGCTCGTCATCCTGCTGGCCGCGCTGGGCCAGCTCCTGCTGTCGCGCTGGGCCGGGTACGCGGGCTACCGCTTCGGCGAGCGGACCCTCGCGCGGGTGCGCGAGGAGTTCGTGGAGCGGGCGCTGACCCTGCCCGCGTCGGTCGTGGAACGGGCGGGCACCGGCGATCTGACGGCACGCGCCACCGCCGACGTCACCGAGGTGGGCACCATCCTGCGCGACTCGGGACCCCAGCTCATGATCTCCGGCGCGCAGGCGCTGTTCGTCCTCGTCGCCGTCTTCGTCATCGACCCGCTGCTCGGCCTCTGCGGGGTCCTGGGACTGACCGGCATCGGCTTCGCGCTGCGCTGGTATCTGCGCCGGGCTCGTACCGCCTATCTCGCCCAGGGGGCCGCCGGCTCGGAGGTCGCCGAGATTCTCGCGGCCACCGCGTCCGGTGCCCGCACGGTGGAGGCGTTCGGGCTGCGCGAGCGCCGGACGCGGGCGAGCCGGGACGCGCTGGAGGTGTCCCGGGTGACGCGGATGCGGACGCTGTTCCTGCGCAACGTGTTCTTCCCGGCCGTGGAGATCTCGTACGTCGTGCCGGTCGTGACGGTCCTCCTGGTGGGCGGTGCGCTGCACGCCCGGGGCACGCTGAGTCTCGGCACCGTGGTCGCCGCGACGCTCTATCTGCACCGGCTCGCCGAACCGCTCGACCAGATCCTGGGCCAGGTCGAGCAACTACAGAGCAGCGGCGCCTCGTTCGCCCGCGTGGAGGGGCTGGCCGGCGCACCGCGCGCCGTCCCGGCCGGCTCTCCCGTACCGGAGGACGACCGGATCGACGTCACCGGCGTGCGCTACGCGTACGAGCGCGGCGGCGAGGTGCTGCGCGGGGTCGATCTGACGGTGCGCCCCGGGGAGCGGCTGGCCGTCGTGGGCCCCTCCGGCGCGGGGAAGACCACGCTGAGCAGACTGCTGGCGGGTGTCGACGCTCCGGGCAGTGGGTCGGTGACGGTCGGAGGGGTGCCGGTCGTCGATCTCGACCCGGAGCAGCTTCGCCGGCACGTCGTCCTCGTCACCCAGGAGCACCACGTGTTCCTCGGCACGGTCCGCGACAACCTGCTCATCGCCGAACCGGACGCCGACGACGCCGCGTTGTGGGCCGCGCTCGCGGCGGTCGGCGCGGAGGACTGGGCCGGGGACCTCCCGGACGGGCTGGACACCGAACTGGGGCCCCGGGCCGTGCGTGTCGACGGCTCCCGGGCCCAGCAGCTCGCGCTGGCCCGGGTGGTGCTCGCCGACCCGCACACCCTGATCCTCGACGAGGCCACGGCGCTCCTCGACCCGACGACCGCCCGGCACACGGAGCGGGCGCTGGCCACCGTGCTGGAGGGCCGGACCGTCATCGCGATCGCCCACCGGCTGCACACCGCCCATGACGCGGACCGGGTGGCGGTGATGGAGGACGGCCGGCTGTCCGAACTGGGCACGCACGACGAACTGGTGGCGGCCGGGGGGCCGTACGCGGCGCTGTGGCACTCCTGGCACGGGGACCGGGACCCCTCCGGCGGCTGAGCTGAGCCACGTGCACGGACCCGCGCCGGACTCACGGCACCGGCTGCGGACACGACCTAGGCGGGACCGTCGCCTTCCGGGGGCTCCTCGCCGGGCTTCCCTGCCGTCCCGCGGAGGAGTTCGGTGAGGGCCGCTTCGAGGTCGTCGTCGGCCTGGCGCTGCAGGGCCTCGGGGTCCGGGTGCGGGGCGGCCGGCGCTCCGGGAGCGGGGTCGGGGGCGGGGGGCGGCGGCCCGCCGAGGAGCCGGTCGTGGATCCACCGGCAGGCCTCGCCCTCGTCGGTGAACCGCTCGAAGATCTGGCGGGTCCCCCGCTCGTGGACGCCCACGGTCCAGTCGCCCTCGTGGCCGTCGAGGAAGTAGCGGTCGGCCGCGAGGTGGCGGCCCGGGCAGTCCGCGATCTCGTAGGACGTGGCGGGAACCCGGGCCGCTTCGAGGGCCCGGCACAGCGCGAACCGGTCCATGCGATCGGCCTTCCGCCGGGGCGGAGCCGGCCCGGTCGTCGCCGGGGCCGGCTTCCGCGCGCGGTCGTACGCCCCCGTGGGAGGGGGGCGTGGTCAGTCGTTGGTGCGCACCAGCGTGCCGTTGCTCACCAGGTCCCCCACCGTCGTGCGGGGGATGTCGGGGCAGAACCGGCTCGACGTCACGTACTGGGTGCCGAGGCCGCGCTGCTCGAAGCCGGGGGCGGTCCTGCCCGCACAGACCGTCACGTCCTTGGCCAGCTTGTAGGAGTGGTAGTTGTACGGGTAGCGCGGGTCCGAGGTGTTGAGGCTCGACGGCGGGATGACCCGCTTGCCGTACTTGGTGCCCTCCGGGGCCAGGAAGCGGCCCGCCTCGCTGCCGAAGCGGTCGAGCCGCAGGCCGGCGTGGAGGACGAGCGGAGCGGCGACCACCGTCCCGTTGCGGTGGGTGAAGCCGTCGTCCGGCGGGTAACGCCAGTCGCCCTGGCCCGAGTCGGCGGTGGGGTCCCACCACTTGTCGAGGAACCGCACGGCGGTGAGGCCGCCGAGGCGGTCGTACCGGTGGAGGATGTGCCCCAGGATGCCCCTGGTCGGCAGTTGCCGGGGACCGAGGCGCCAGTCACCGCAGAAGTAGAGGCGGCGTAGCCTCGGCGGGATGGGGTCCGGCACGAGCCCCCTGCACACGTTCGAGGGGTCGGACGCGTTCTGCTGGTCCGCCGGCTTCACATGCCCGGGCGCCGGCTTCGGCTCCGGGGTGGCGGACAGGGCCTGGACGGCGCCGGCCGTGCGGCTGCCGTCGGGGTGGGCGGACGCCTCGGCCGGGACGGAGGAGCCGAGCATCAGGGAGCCGGCCAGGCCTCCCAGCGCCGCAAGGCTCGCACACCAATGTGACCTTCTCACCAAACCTCCTGCGGGGATACCTGTCCGGATCGCACCGCCTCGCCCGGTCGAGGGCGCCGGGTACGGACCGGAATGCCGGGGATCACTCAAACCGCAGGGCGGGGAGCGGGCGAGCGGACGTGCCGGGAGGCCCCCGAAAGGGTCTGGGCTTCATTCCGTTGCGGACGGCGGGCCGGTCATCTGGCGGTACGGGCGGCCCGGCCGGAGTTCGCGCCGGGGCGCGCCCAGGCGCCCCGAAGGGTTGGCCGAAACACCGTCACCCCGCACGCCGGGACGAACATCCCAAGGCGAGTCCGTATAGCGAACACGACTAACCGGACAACGAACCGTTTCCGGCCATTTTTGTGACGCGGTCCTGACAGAAAGGGTTATCTCCTGCCACTCTTCCCTCGGCCACTTCACAGCCACCTCACAGCAACATCGGCTGTGCCGGGGCCGAACGACCCCATGCACCTGGTTCCGCGTACGTCCAGTTCTGCCCGGACGGTTTCGTCGATCGTCCGGTCTCCCCTGGCCGCGCGATCCGCGGCCATGCAGAAGGAGTCCGTGTTGAGCACCAGTTCTCCCCACAGACGCACCTCCCACATCACCAAGCGCCGCGTCACCGGTGTCGCCCTCGTGGGCGTCACCGCCCTGCTGGCCGCGGCCGTCCAGTCGGGCGCCGCGAGCGCCGCCCCCGAACAGGCCCCCCGTGCGGGCAAGGTCAACCCGGGCGCCGTCGCCATGAAGCTCACCGCCTCACAGCGCGCCGAGCTGATACGCGACGCCGACGCGGCCAAGGCCACGACCGCCCGGGACCTGGGTCTCGGCGCCGGCGAGAGCCTCGTCGCCCGTGACGTCATGAAGGACGCCGACGGCACCGTCCACACCCGCTACGAGCGGACGTACGAAGGACTGCCGGTCCTCGGCGGCGACATGGTCGTCGACACCTCCAAGTCCGGGAGGACCGGGCACGTCCACAAGGCCACGAAGGCGTCCCTGAAGGTCGCCGAGCTCAAGCCCGTGGTCGCCGCGGGCACGGCGGAGAAGCAGGCGCTGGCCGCCGCCAGGGCCGCCGGTTCGAAGAGCACCGCCGCCGACCGCGCGCCCCGCAAGGTGATCTGGGCGGCGAGCGGGAAGCCGACCCTCGCCTACGAGACCGTCGTCGGCGGCCTCCAGGACGACGGCACCCCCAACGAGCTGCACGTCATCACCGACGCGGCCACCGGCAAGAAGCTCTACGCGTACCAGGGCATCGAGACCGGTATCGGCAACACCCAGTACAGCGGCCAGGTGACCCTGACGACGACGCAGTCGGGCTCCAACTACACGCTGACCGACGGCGCGCGCGGCGGCCACAAGACGTACAACCTGAACCACGGCTCGTCGGGCACCGGCACGCTGTTCTCGCAGACGAGCGACACCTGGGGCAACGGCACCACGTCGAACGCCGCCACGGCCGGCGCGGACGCCCACTACGGCGCCGCGGAGACCTGGGACTTCTACAAGAACACCTTCGGTCGCAGCGGCATCAAGAACAACGGCGTCGGAGCCTACTCCCGCGTGCACTACGGCAACGCGTACGTGAACGCGTTCTGGGACGACGGCTGCTTCTGCATGACCTACGGCGACGGGTCCGGGAACGCCGACCCGCTGACCGCGCTGGACGTGGCCGGCCACGAGATGAGCCACGGCGTCACCTCCAACACCGCGGGCCTCAACTACTCGGGCGAGTCCGGCGGTCTGAACGAGGCGACCTCCGACATCTTCGGCACCGGCGTGGAGTTCTACGCCAACAACTCGACCGACGTGGGCGACTACCTCATCGGCGAGAAGATCGACATCAACGGCGACGGCACCCCGCTGCGTTACATGGACAAGCCGAGCAAGGACGGCGCCTCCAAGGACTCCTGGTACTCGGGTGTCGGCAACGTCGACGTGCACTACTCGTCGGGTGTCGCCAACCACTTCTTCTACCTGCTGAGCGAGGGCAGCGGCGCCAAGGTCATCAACGGCGTCAGCTACAACTCACCCACCTCCGACGGGCTTCCGGTCACCGGCATCGGCCGCGACAAGGCGCTGCAGATCTGGTACCGCGCGCTCACCACCAAGTTCACCTCGACCACCAACTACGCGTCGGCCCGCACGGGCACGCTCGCGGCGGCGGGCGAGCTGTACGGCACGACGAGCGCCGAGTACACGGCGGTGCAGAACGCCTGGGCCGCCGTGAACGTCGGTTCACGGCCGGGCGGTGGCGGCGGAGGCGGTACGTCGTTCGAGAACACGGCCGACGTATCGATTCCGGACAACGGCGCGGCGGTCACGTCGTCGATCACGGTCAGCGGCCGTACCGGCAACGCCCCGTCGAACCTCGCGGTCGCCGTGGACATCGTGCACACCTGGCGGGGCGACCTCCAGATCGATCTGGTCGCCCCCGACGGCTCGACCTACCGTCTGAAGAGCACCAGTTCGTCCGACTCGGCGGACAACGTGAACGCGACCTACACGGTCAACGCGTCCTCCGAAGTCGCCAACGGCACCTGGAAACTGAAGGTCCAGGACAAGGCGGCCCAGGACACCGGCTACATCAACAGCTGGAAGCTCACCTTCCCGTAGGCAGCGGCGGAAGTCCGCGCGCGAGCGGTGCGCCAGGGCGCCGCCCCGGAGGTTCGACTCCCCGGGGCGGCGCCCTTCTTTACCGGAACAGGGGTTTGCGCCAACCAGCCCTTGAAAGAGGCTGGTTCACGTCCCCGCGTCCCAACTGTTCACCCGATCGACGATTTTCGGCCAAGGTCTTTATGGGCTCCTGACATGTACGCGGCCGGGATGGCACGCTTCACCCGCACGGCTCACCCGCACCGCAACTTCCCAACCGTCCATCCGGCCCCCACGCCGTTCGGACGTCCCCACACGAAGGAGCTTGCGTGACCCCCCTCTACGCGCGTCACAAGCGCACCACTCTGGCCATCGCCACCGCTGTCGCCGCCGGAGCCCTGCTCACCACCGGTCTGACCACCGGTGCCTCCGCCCAGACCGAGGCGTCCCCCTCCGGCCGGGTCACCCCCCTCGCCGCGTCGCCGGTCCAGCTCTCCGCCTCCGCCCGCACCGCGCTCATCCAGAAGGCCGACGCCGCCAAGACGGAGACGGCCCAGCGCATAGGCCTCGGCGCCAAGGAGAAGCTCGTCGTCAGAGACGTCGTCAAGGATGCCGACGGCACGGTCCACACCCGGTACGAGCGCACGTACAACGGACTTCCGGTCCTCGGCGGCGACCTCGTCGTGCACGAGAGCAAGGCCGGCAAGGCCGAGGGCGTGACCCGTGCGACCAAGACGGCCATCAAGGTCGCCTCGCTCAAGCCGCTGGTCACCACCGCCAAGGCCGAGAAGCAGGCGCTGACCGCCGCCAAGGACGCGGGCTCGGCCAAGACCGCCGCCGACCAGGCCCCCCGCAAGGTGATCTGGGCCGCCACCGGCAAGCCGACCCTCGCCTACGAGACCGTCGTGGGCGGTCTCCAGGACGACGGCACGCCCAACGAGCTGCACGTCATCACCGACGCGGCCACGGGCAAGAAGCTCTACGAGTACCAGGGCATCGAGACCGGCACCGGCAAGACCCTCTACTCGGGCACGGTCACCCTCAACTCGACCCTGTCGGGCTCGACCTACAGCCTCACCGACAGCACCCGCGGCAGCCACAAGACGTACAACAAGTCGCACGGCACGAGCTCCTCCGCGGGCACGCTGTTCACCGACGCGGACGACGTCTGGGGCACCGGCGCGGCCTCCAGCTCCACCACCGACCAGACCGCGGCCGCCGACGCCGCCTACGGCGCACAGGTGACCTGGGACTTCTACAAGAACACCTTCGGGCGCAGCGGCATCAAGAACAACGGCGTCGGAGCGTACTCGCGCGTCCACTACGGCAACGCGTACGTCAACGCGTTCTGGGACGACAGCTGCTTCTGCATGACCTACGGCGACGGCTCGGGCAACACGCACCCGCTGACCTCGCTCGACGTCGCCGGCCACGAGATGAGCCACGGCGTCACCGCCAACACCGCCGGCCTGAACTACTCGGGCGAGTCCGGTGGCCTGAACGAGGCCACCTCGGACATCTTCGGCACCGGTGTCGAGTTCTACGCGGCGAACTCCTCCGACGTGGGCGACTACCTCATCGGCGAGAAGATCAACATCAACGGCGACGGCACCCCGCTGCGCTACATGGACAAGCCCAGCAAGGACGGCGGCTCCGCGGACTACTGGTCCTCCTCCGTCGGCAGCAAGGACGTGCACTACTCGTCCGGCGTCGCGAACCACTTCTTCTACCTCCTCTCGGAGGGCAGCGGCGCGAAGACGATCAACGGTGTCAGCTACAACTCCCCGACCTACAGCGGCTCGACGGTCACCGGCATCGGCCGGGCCAAGGCCCTGCAGATCTGGTACAAGGCGCTGACGACCTACATGACCTCGTCGACGAACTACAAGGGCGCCCGTACGGCCACCCTGTCGGCGGCGTCCTCGCTGTACGGCTCCAGCAGCACCGAGTACGCGGCGGTGGCGGCGGCCTGGACCGCGGTCAACGTCAGCTAGCGCGAACGTAATCGAACCGAGGCGGCACCCGGCACAAAATCGTGCCGGGTGCCGCCTTACCCTTGCCCCCATGCCCTACACGTACGAGGACGTGGGCGCGACCCGCGAGGACCGCTGCCCCCCGGGCTTCCACCGACTGCACGTGCGCTCCCGCATCGGCGAGGGCGAGGCCGTCTTCCGGCGCGCGTCCGAAGCCCTCATGACCTGGGAGATGCACCGGGCCATGGGGATCCGCATGGTCTCCGAGGCCGGCAAGGCGGCGCCGGGCGTCGACGTCACGGTCGGCATCGGCCTGATCAAGGCCCCCTGCCGCATAGTCTGGACCGCCGAGGAGTACCGGCGCACCGCCTGGGCCTACGGAACCCTTTCCGGTCATCCCGAGTGCGGCGAGGAGGCCTTCGTGGTCTCCCGTACCGGCGACGGCACCGTCTGGCTGACGATCACGGCCTTCAGCCGCGCGGCCACGTGGTACGCCCGCGCGGGCGGCGCCGTCACACGCGGCCTGCAGCGCGCCTACGCCCAGCGCTGCGGCAAGGTGATGCGGCGCCTGTGCGCGGGCCTCGACGCCTGAAGCGGCCGACCGGCACGACCCGGGCGAGCCGTGGTGCACGGCTCGCCCCTGTCGCGCCGGTCGCGCGTCCGGCTTCTCAGCGCATCAGCAGGCCCGCTCCCTCTCCCGTCTCCTCCGAGGGCACCGCCACCAGCCCGAGTTCCGCGCCGCTGGCCAGTAGGCGGTGCGACGGCAGGATGCGGACCGTGTAGCCGAAGGAGCCCGTGCGGTCGAGGGACAACGGACCCTCGTACGCCCAACGGCCTTCCAGATCCGGGCCGTTGGTCGGCTTCAGCGGGACACAGACCGCGTCCGCGATGCGGTCGTCCCCGTCGACCCGGCCCGCGACCGCCTGGACCTCCACGTCGTCGGGGACGAGGTCGCCGAGGCCGACACGGACGCGCAGCGACAGCGTGGTGCCCAGTTCGGCGGTCGTGGTGGCCGAGGACGCCTCGACGTGATCGACCGTGATCCGCGGCCAGGCGGCACGGACCCGCGACTTCCAGACGGCCAGCTCGCGGGCCGTCTCGGGAGTGAGGGAACGGTGGGCCTGGGCCGCCGGGGCGTACAGGCGCTCCACGTACTCGCGCACCATCCGGCCCGCCAGGACCTTCGGGCCCAGGTGGGTCAGCGTCCGGCGGACCATCTCGATCCACCGGTCGGGCAGTTCCTCCTGGCCGCGCTCGTAGAAGCGGGGGGCCACCCGCTGCTCCAGCAGGTCGTACAGGGCCGCGGCCTCCAGTTCGTCCCTGCGGTCGTCGTCGGTCGCGGTGCCGTCCGCGGTCGGGATCGCCCAGCCGAAGTCGGGCTGGAACCACTCGTCCCACCAGCCGTCCAGGACGGAGAGGTTGAGACAGCCGTTGAGCGCGGCCTTCATCCCGCTCGTGCCACACGCCTCCAGCGGGCGCAGCGGGTTGTTGAGCCAGATGTCGCAGCCCGGGTAGAGCTTCTGCGCCATCGCCATGCCGTAGTCGGGCAGGAAGACGATCCGGTGGCGTACCCGCGGGTCGTCGGCGAACCGGACCAGTTCCTGGATCAGCCGCTTGCCGCCGTCGTCCGCGGGGTGCGCCTTGCCCGCGACGACGATCTGGACCGGCCGCTCGGAGTGCAGCAGCAGATCCATGAGCCGGTCGCGGTCGCGCAGCATGAGCGTCAGACGTTTGTACGAGGGGACGCGGCGTGCGAAGCCGATGGTGAGGACGTCGGGGTCGAGGACGCCGTCGATCCAGCCGAGTTCGGCCGTGCCGGCGCCGCGCTGGCGCCAGGAGGCCCGCAGCCGGTCCCGTACCTCCAGCACCAGTTGTTCCCGCAGCACCCTGCGCAGGTCCCAGATCTCCTGGTCGGCGATCTCGGCCACCGCGTCCCAGCGGTCGGAGCCTCCGACGGTCAGCGCGTCCTCGGTACGCTGCGCGCCGACCTGCCGGGCGCCGAGGCGGAAGACCTCGGGGGCCACCCAGGTCGGTGCGTGGACGCCGTTGGTGACCGACGTGATCGGCACCTCCTCGGGGTCGAAGCCCGGCCAGAGTCCGGAGAACATCTCCCGGCTGACCTGGCCGTGCAGCAGGGACACCCCGTTCGCCCGCTGGCCCAGACGCAGGCCCATGACAGCCATGTTGAAGAGGTTAGGCTCGCCTCCGGGATAGGTCTCCATGCCGAGGGCGAGGACGCGCCCCACGTCGATGCGCGGGAGTTCGGCGTCGGCGCCGAAGTGGCGGGCGACCACCTCCCGGTCGAAGCGGTCGATGCCGGCGGGCACCGGGGTGTGGGTGGTGAAGACCGTGCCGGCCCTGACCGCCTCCAGCGCGGAGTCGAAGTCCATCCCCCGGTCGCCGAGTTCGGCGATCCGCTCCAGGCCGAGGAAGCCCGCGTGCCCCTCGTTGGTGTGGAACACCTCGGGCTGCGGGTGCCCGGTCAGCCGGCAGTACGTCCTGACCGCCCGTACACCTCCTATTCCGAGCAGCATCTCCTGGAGCAGCCGGTGTTCGCTGCCGCCGCCGTAGAGCCGGTCGGTGACCCCGCGTTCGCCGACGCCGTTCTCCTCGACGTCGGAGTCGAGCATGAGCAGCGGGACGCGGCCGACCTGGGCCAGCCAGATCCGGGCGCGCAGCGCGCGGCCGCCGGGCAGCGCGAGGGACACGTGGGCGGGTGTGCCGTCGTCCTCGCTCAGCGGCACCACGGGCAGTTCGTTGGGGTCGAGAACCGGATAGTGCTCCTGCTGCCAGCCCTCGCGGGACAGGGACTGGCGGAAGTAGCCGTGCCGGTAGAGCAGGCCCACGCCGATCAGCGGGGCACCCAGGTCGCTGGCGGCCTTGAGATGGTCGCCCGCGAGGATGCCGAGGCCCCCGGAGTACTGCGGGAGAGCGGCGGTGATGCCGAACTCGGGCGAGAAGTAGGCGATGGCGGCGGGCAGGTCGGTGGTCTGCGTCTGATACCAGCGGTCGCCGCCCATGTACGCGCGCAGGTCGTCACGGACCGCGGCGAGACGGCGCAGGAAGCGGCTGTCCTCCGTGAGCTCCGTGAGCCGTTCGGCCGGCACGCTGCCGAGCAGTCGTACGGGGTCGCCGCCGCACGCCGCCCAGCGCTCGGGGTCGACGGACTGGAAGAGGTCACGGGTCTCGGCGTGCCAGGACCAGCGGAGGTTGCGGGCCAGGTCACTGAGCGGGTGAAGGGCTTCGGGGAGAACGGGTCGGACGGTGAATCTGCGGATCGCCTTCACGAATTCCACCTTCACGGAGGACGTACGCGGCTAAGGGACGCACGGCGTTGTGCGGCCTTCGTCTCCCACGACGTTAGCGGCGAGGGTGCCTTCGCGACACGGCGCATCGCGGCACTGCGCCCGATCGGGGCCGACCGTGTGACATCGGCGTGAAATCGACGCAACCCTCACGGGCACCTCGTGGACAGCGTGGCCGATTCCACCCGCATAGGCGGTCTTGTGATGCTTCGCACCGCACGAGAGGCTCACCTGGTGACGTACGGCCGGACCCTGTCCCAGCGGCCGGACCCGGCCTCGGTACGTCGCGTCGAGGAGGGGAACTCAGGTCATGGCACGGACGAGGAAGTGGCGTCTGCGCTGGGCGGCGGGTCTCACGGCGGTCGCGACGGCCGCCGTGCTTTCGGCCAACGCCCCGCCCGCGCAGGCGGCTCGGGCGGGACGGATATCCGGCGCGGGGGAGCCGGGCTCCGTCAACGGCAGCTACATCGTGACGCTCAAGGGGGGTACGCGGGCTCCGTCGTCGGCCGGCGCGAGCGTCGCCGAACGGTACGGAGCGAGAATCAGCCACACCTACGGCACGGCTCTCAACGGCTTCGCCGTGCGGGCCGACACGAGACAGGCCCGGCGGCTCGCCGCGGACCCCCGGGTGGCCTCCGTCGTCCGGGACACCCGCGTGACGTTCGAACAGGTCCACGACACGGGTGTCACGGCCGGCCGGGTCGGGACCGCCGGCGCGACCGCCCGCCGGGTCCAGACCGGCCCGCCCTCGTGGGGGCTGGACCGGATCGACCAGACGGGCCGGGCGCTCGACAGGCGGTACACAGCACCCGGCTCGGCGGGCTCGGGAGTGACCGTCTACGTCATCGACACCGGCGTCCGCGTCACGCACCGGGACTTCGGCGGCCGGGCGAGCTACGGCTGGGACTTCGTCGACGACGACAGGACGGCCCAGGACGGCAACGGCCACGGCACCCATGTCGCGGGGACGGTCGCCGGTGCCGGGTACGGCGTGGCCAAGAAGGCCAGGATCGTCGCCGTCCGCGTCCTCGACGACAAGGGCGCCGGCTCCACCGCCCAGGTCATCGCCGGCATCGACTGGGTCACCCGGCACGCGCGGAAGCCGGCCGTGGCCAACCTCAGCCTGGGCGGATACGCCAACGCCCAGCTCGACGCGGCCGTCCGCAACTCCATCGCCTCCGGCGTGACCTACACCGTCGCGGCGGGCAACTCCGGGCTGCCGGCCTCGCTGTGCTCCCCGGCACGGGTCGCCGAGGCGCTCACGGTCGGCGCCACCGACCGGACGGACGCGCGGGCGCGCTTCTCGAACACCGGGCGCGCGCTCGATCTCTTCGCGCCGGGGGTGGACATCACGTCGACTTCGCACACCGGCGACAGGGCGAAAGCCACCTACTCCGGAACGTCGATGGCGAGCCCGCACGCCGCCGGCGCGGCCGCGCTGTATCTGGCGGACCATCCACGGGCCGCCCCCGCGCAGGTGGCGAAGGCGCTGGTGAGACGGGCGGTCCCGGGAAAGGTGTCGGACGCGGGCACGGATTCGCCGAACAGACTCCTGCACATCGGCTGACCCTGGAGTGACGCCGGCACAACCAGGGTGATTCGGCCACACCGCACCGGCCTCGCCTGCCCGGGAGGAGGCCGGTCTTGTGTGTAGACATACGCGTGAGTAGTTAACAAAGTGCCGGAATGCCCACCCGCATAGGGTGGGAAGGCTCCTCCGGTACGCCCGCAGGCCCCACCTCCCCACACGCCATCCGCCCACCCACGTTGACGCGGACAGGAGCGGTCATGCCCGCCACGCACCACACGTCGCCACCCCCGACGACCACCCCCGAGACGCCCCGGACACGCACGGCCGAGGCCGGGTCCCGGACACCTGCTTCCTCTGCCGCACCCGAGAAACCGTCGGCCGGCGCCGACCCGGGCACCGGCACCTCCGCCGCCGCCGGCACACCCGTCGCCGGCACACCCGCCACCGCCCCGGAGACGCCGTCCGCCGGCACGTCCGCTCCGGGAACGTCCGCCCGTAAGGGCAGCACCCCGCGCTCCAAGACGGCCAAGTCCGCCCCCAGGACGGCCAAGTCCTCTGTCCCGAAGACAGCCAAGTCCTCTGTCCCGAAGACGGCCAAGTCCTCTGTCCCGAAGACGGCCAAGTCCTCTGTCCCGAAGACAGCCAAGTCCTCTGTCCCGAAGACAGCCAAGTCCTCTGTCCCGAAGACAGCCAGGTCATCGGCTCCGAAGACGGCCGAGACGGCGATTCCCCCGGTGGGGAAGACCGCTCCGAAGGGAGTGAAGGCCGCTCCCAGGGCGGCCAGGGCCGCCGTCCCCGCCACCCGCACCCCCGACGCGCCCCTCGCCGCCGTCACTCCGGCGACGGCCGTCGGGCGCATCCCCGTCCTCGACGTCCGCCCGGTGGTGCAGCACGGACGCCGTCCCGCCAAGGCCGTGGTGGGCGAGGAGTTCGAGGTGTCGGCCACGGTCTTCCGCGAGGGCCACGACGCCGTCGCCGCGAATGTCGTCCTGCGCGACCCGGACGGCCGTCCCGGCCCGTGGACGCCGCTGCACGAGCTGGCCCCCGGCACCGACCGCTGGGGTGCCAGGGTGAGCGCCACCGCGGAGGGCCGCTGGACGTACACGGTGGAGGCGTGGGGGGACCCGGTCACCACCTGGCGGCACCACGCGGGGATCAAGATCCCGGCCGGTCTGGACACCGAGCTGGTGCTGGAGGAGGGTGCCCTGCTGTACGAGCGGGCGGTCGCCGGCCTGCCGAAGGGGACCCGGGGCAAGCGGAGCAGGGACACGCTTCTCGGGGCCGTGGACGCGCTGCGCGACACCGGTCGTCCCGTGGCCTCCCGTCTCGCCGCCGCGTTGACCCCGCAGGTGGACGGCGTCCTCGCGGAGCATCCGCTGCGCGAGCTGGTGACCTCGTCCGAGCCGTTGCCGTTGCTGGTGGAGCGGGAGCGGGCGCTGTACGGGGCGTGGTACGAGTTCTTCCCGCGTTCGGAGAGCGGGGTGCTGGATCCGTCGGTGCACGGCACGTTCCGTACGGCCGCCGAACGGCTGCCCGCGATCGCGGAGATGGGCTTCGACGTCGTCTACCTCCCGCCCGTCCACCCCATC
>NZ_JBSFZS010000113.1:0-25019 GCF_053600395.1 Streptomyces sp. NPDC005070
CCGGGCGTGAACGGATCAGAGGCTCGCCGCGTGGTCCGGGACGAACGTCTGCAGATCGCGCGGCGGGCGCACGTAGCCCGTCGGCCCTTTTCCGAGGTCGTGCTCAGCCACAGCGGGTACGGCGGATTCGCGGTCCGCACCCGGTGACCCGCCTCGGCCAGCAGGGCGGCGGCCTCCCGGGCGGCGTTCGTATACGGCCGCGTGACATGGATTCCGGCCAGCGGGCTGCGTACCGACAGGGCGATCCGGCGGGTGGCGGGCTCCGCGGGCGGGGCCGGCTCGATGTCCGCGAGGAGGGCGAACATCAGCCGCGCGTCCTCGACCGTCGTGGCCAGCGGGCCGTTCTCCGACATGCCGAACCAGTCGCCGTGACCGATCCCGGCGGGGATCACCCCGTGGCCAGGTTTCAGGGTCACCAGACCGCAGTTGGCGGCCGGGATGCGCAGCGAGCCCATGCCGTCGTTGCCGAGCGCGATCGGCACCATCGCGGCGGCGACCGCGGCCGCGCTGCCGCCCGAGGAGCCGCCCGCCGTACGGGACAGGTCCCAGGGGTTGCGCGCGCTGCCGTACACGCCCTCCGTGGTGCCGAAGACGCAGAGTTCGGGCACGTTCGTCAGCCCCACCACGACGGCGCCCGCCGCGCGCAGCCGGGCCACGGTGACGTGATCCTCGTCGGCGAGGGCCTCCGGGGTCGCGGCGGAACCGTTGCGGGTCTGCTCCCCGCGCACCGCCAGGTTGTCCTTCACCGCCACCGGCACGCCCGCCAGGGGGAGCCGGCCGAGGTCCCTGCCGGCCAACTGGTCGGCCTCCGCGAGGGCGGCCTCGGCGCGGACCGTGCGGAAGGCGCCGACGCGCCCGTCGAGGCGTTCGATCCGCGCGAGGTGTTCGGCCACCACCTCGCGGGGGGTGACCTTCTTCTCGCGTACGGCTGCGGCGATCTCGGTGGCGGTCCGGCCGGCCCAGGTGGTCACGGGCGCTCCTCACTCGTGTCGTACTGGTGAGTAGTTACGGGGAGCACTCTGCCCGCAGCCCGGGCGCCGCGTCGAGAGTCCGCGCCCCCCGACCTTCGGTCCGGCCTCCCGGTTCTCGCGTGACGCGGCGGCCGGCGTGCCTCCCGAGGGCGACCGGCGCGCCCCCGGTGCGGCCGGATCGGTCCCGGGCGTGCCCGGCCGGCGACCTGGCCGTCGGACCGGAGCGTGCCCGACGCTGTACGCGGACGGGCCGGCGGGGAGATCCTCGGGACCGAGCACTCCTCCGCACCCGGCCATGGACCCCCTGTCGCCGACGGAAAGGCCCGCCGTGCCTCCGACCTCCGCCCGCGTCGTCGCGGTCGACACCCACGACATCCGCTTCCCCACCTCCCGCGAGCTCGACGGCTCGGACGCGATGAATCCGGACCCCGACTACTCGGCCGCGTACGTCGTGCTGCGCACCGACGCCTCCGACGGAGCCGAGGGGCACGGTTTCGCCTTCACCATCGGGCGGGGCAACGACGTCCAGGTCGCCGCGATCGACGCGCTGCGGGGACACGTCGTCGGGCGGTCCCTCGACGAGCTGTGCGCCGACCCCGGCTCCCTCTCACGCGACCTCGTCGGCGACAGCCAACTGCGCTGGCTCGGGCCCGAGAAGGGCGTGATGCACATGGCGATCGGCGCCGTCGTCAACGCCGTGTGGGATCTGGCCGCACGGCGCGCACACCGTCCGCTGTGGCGACTGCTCGCGGAAGCCGAACCCGAATGGCTCGTCTCCCAGGTCGACTTCCGCTACCTCACGGACGCGCTGACGCCCGGCGAGGCGCTGCACCTGCTGCGCCGGGGCAGGGAGGGCGCCGAGCGGCGCGCCGCGATCCTGCGCGCACGGGGCTACCCCGCGTACACCACCTCACCCGGCTGGCTCGGCTACAGCGACGAGAAGCTCACCCGGCTGGCCGTCGAGGCCGTCACCGGGGGATTCCGGCAGATCAAGCTGAAGGTGGGCGCCGACCTGGAGGACGACCTGCGCCGCCTCCGCGCCGCCCGGGCCGCGGTCGGCCCGGACATCCGTATCGCCGTCGACGCCAACCAGCGCTGGAACGTCGGCGAGGCGATCACCTGGACCAAGGCGCTCGCCGCGTACCGGCCGTACTGGATCGAGGAGCCGACCAGCCCCGACGACATCCTCGGCCACGCCGCCGTGCGCGAGGCGGTCGCCCCGGTCAAGGTCGCCACCGGCGAGCACGCGCACAACCGCGTCGTCTTCAAGCAGCTCCTCCAGGCGGGGGCCGTCGACATCCTGCAGATCGACGCGGCACGGGTCGGCGGTGTCAACGAGAACCTCGCCATCCTGCTCCTGGCCGCCAAGTTCGGCGTCCCGGTCTGCCCGCACGCCGGAGGGGTGGGCCTGTGCGAACTCGTCCAGCACCTCTCGATGTTCGACTTCGTCGCCCTGTCCGGCACCACCGACGACCGCGTCATCGAGTACGTGGACCATCTGCACCACCACTTCACCGATCCGGTGGTGATCCGCGACGGCCACTACACCGCGCCCTCCGCGCCGGGCTTCTCCGCCGCGATGCGGCCCGAGTCCATCGCGGAGTTCGGCTATCCCGGCGGCACCTTCTGGGCCGCCGACCTCGCCCGGCACCAGGCCGACGACCCGAAGGGACAGGCTGTATGACGGACTCTCAGGAACTGCACGGACTCAGGGCACTGGTGACCGGAGGCGCCTCCGGGATCGGCAGCGCGACCGCCGGTCTCCTCGCCGCGCGCGGCGCGCGGGTCGCCGTCCTCGACCTCGACCCTTCGTCCGTCGACAAGCCGCTGACCGGCCACCGGGCCGACGTCACCGACGACGCTTCCGTGCGCGCGGCCGTCGCCGCCGCGGTCGCGGACCTGGGCGGCCTCGACATCCTGGTCAACAACGCGGGTATCGGCGCCCGGGGCACCGTCGAGGACAACGACGACGCCGAATGGCACCGGGTCCTGGACGTCAATCTCCTCGGCATCGTGCGGACGACCCGCGCCGCCCTGCCCCATCTGCGGGAATCCGCGCACGCGGCCGTCGTGAACACCTGCTCCGTCGCGGCCACGGCGGGACTGCCCCAGCGGGCGCTGTACTCGGCGTCCAAGGGTGCCGTCCTCGCGCTGACCCTCGCCATGGCGGCCGACCACATCGGCGAAGGCATCCGCGTCAACTGCGTCAACCCCGGCACCGTGGACACCCCTTGGGTCGGCCGGCTCCTGGACGCCGCCCCCGATCCGGCCGCCGAACGCGCCGCGCTGGAGGCCCGCCAGCCCACCGGGCGGCTGGTGTCGGCGGCGGAAGTCGCGGGCGCCATCGCCTACTTGGCGAGCCCGCTGTCCGGATCCACCACCGGCACCGCGCTCGCGGTGGACGGCGGGATGCAGGGACTGCGGCCGCGTCCGGTGGTCCGGTGAACTCCCTCGGCGTCGCCGGCGTCCCCGTCAGCGCGCTGTCCTTCGGCGCCGCCGGCATCGGCAACCTGTACACCGAGGTCACCGACGAGCAGGCGTACGAGGCCGTCGGCGCCGCCTGGACGAGCGGCGTCCGCTACTTCGACACGGCCCCGCACTACGGCCTCGGCCTTTCCGAACGACGCCTGGGCGCGGCCCTGCGCGACCTGCCCCGCGCGCGGTACACCGTCTCGACCAAGGTGGGGCGCCTGCTGGAGCCCGCCGACGCGGGCGGCGACGACCGGGCGGACGGCTTCGCGGTGCCCGCCACCCATCGCCGCGTCTGGGACTTCAGCGCCGACGGCGTACGACGGAGCCTGGACGCCAGCCTCGAACGGCTCGGCCTCGACCGCGTGGACGTCGTCTACCTCCACGATCCCGACGACCACGCCGAACAGGCGTTCCGCGAAGGCATTCCCGCACTGGCCGAGCTGCGCTCGCAGGGCGTGGTGCGCGCGATCGGCGTGGGCATGAACCAGACACGGATGCTGACCCGGTTCGTCCGCGAGACCGATGTCGACGTGGTGCTCTGCGCAGGCCGCTACACCCTCCTGGACCACGACGCACTCACCGAACTGCTGCCCGCCGCTCAGGCCTGCGGGACCTCCGTCGTCATCGGCGGTGCCTTCAACTCCGGGCTGCTGGCCGACCCGAGGCCCGGAGCGACGTACGACTATGCCGTGGCGCCGGGCGAGTTGCTGGACCGCGCTCTGCGGCTCAAGGAGATCGCGGGACGCCACGGCACCACCCTGCGTGCCGCCGCCCTGGCCTTCCCCGCCGCCCACCCGGCGGTGGTGAGCGTCCTGGCCGGGGCCCGTTCGGCGGACGAAGTCCGCGACTGTGCCGAGCGGTTCGCGGAGCCGGTGCCCCCGGACTTCTGGCGGGAACTGCGCACGGAGGGCCTGCTTCCCGACACCGCGCCCCTCCCCGTCGAAGCCCCGGCGACCGCGCCCCTCCCCGTCGAAGCCCCGGCGACCGCGTCCCTCCCCGTCGAAGCCCCCGCGACCGCGCCCCTCCCCGTCACCGGCCCCGCCCCGGAGCGTTCGTGACCGTCGACGCCCACCACCACGTGTGGGACCTGTCGGTCCGCGACCAGGACTGGATCACCGGACCCGAACTGCGGCCCCTGCGGCGGAACTTCGCGATCACCGACCTCGAACCGGAGGCCGCGGCCGCCGGGGTGGACCGCACCGTCCTCGTCCAGACGGTCACCGTGGCCGAGGAGACCCCCGAACTGCTCGCGCTCGCGGAGCACAGCACCCTGGTGGCGGGCGTGGTCGGGTGGACGGACCTGACCCGGCCGGACGTCGCCGACGAACTCGCGCGGCTGCGGGAGCTCCCCGGCGGCCCTCGCCTCAGCGGCATCCGCCACCAGGTCCAGGGCGAACGCGACCCCGGCTGGCTGCTGCGCCCCGACGTGCGGCGGGGACTGGCCGCCGTCGCGGGCGCCGGCCTCGTCTACGACCTGGTCGTCCTGCCCCGCCAACTGCCCGCCTGCGCCCGGGCGGCCGCGGAGCACCCCGGACTCGTCTTCGTCCTGGACCACCTGGGCAAGCCGCCGATCGCCGGCGGCGCCCTGGACCCCTGGGCGGGCGCCGTCCGTGAACTGGCCGCGCTGCCCAACACCGTCTGCAAACTCTCCGGCATGGTCACCGAGGCGGACCCGGCGCGCCGGACCCCGGGCGATCTGCGGCCGTACGCCGACACGATCCTTCAGGCCTTCGGCCCGCGGCGCACGATGTTCGGCTCCGACTGGCCCGTGTGCACGCTCGCCGCGCCCTACGGACAGGTCCTCCGGACGGCGGAGGAGCTGACGGCGGGGCTCGACGAGAGCGAGCGCCGGTCCGTCTTCACCGGCACCGCCACCCGCGTCTACCGCCTGTGACCCGCCACCCGCGTCCACCACCTGTGACCCGTCACCCGCGTCCACCGTCTGTGACCCGCCGTCCGCCCGTTCCTCCGGATCAGCGTGGAACCCCCCGCTCGGCGGCCCCTTCCAGCCGGGTCGGTGGGAGGAAGTCGCGCACATAGGTCCGGTGCCAGCACGCGCCCGTCTCGCGCAGCTCGCGCCAGGTCGTGTAGCGGTAGCGGAAGAGACGGGCGCGGACGTAGCGCGGCGGCGCGTCGGCCGGGAAGGGGGAGCGGCGCAGCAGCCGCAGCGTGTCGGGGTCGTTCTCCAGCAGCCGCTCCATGAGACCGGAGAACCAGGTGCCGGCGTAGCCGGGAGACAGAGCCACGAACCACATCAGCCAGTCGAGCCGCAGATGGTACGGCGCGAACTGGCGCGGCCAGTGCCGTGGATCACCCGGCTTGCCCTTGAACTCGTACTCCCGCCAGTCGGCGTCCTCGCGCGGCACCGCGTCCGCCGTTCCCTCGACGACCACCTCGTGGCGCATCCTGCTGACGCTGCCGAACGCCCCGTAGGTGTTCACGAGATGGAGCGGGTCGAAGGAGCGGTTCATGACCTGCCGCCGGGAGACCAGATTGCGTGCCGGGCGGTAGCCGAGAGCCAGCAGACCCGCGGCCACCACCAGCACGACCACCTCGTACCACAGCGGTGTCGCCGGGGTCCGCGGCGCGGTGACGGGGAGCTCGGTCACGCTCAGGGCGAGGACGATCGTCGTCCAGTTCAGCCAGGCGAAGTTGCCGGAGAGCACCAGCCAGAGCTGGGTCAGGATCATCAGCGAGGCCGCCGCCGTCGCGATCGGCTGGGGGGTGAACAGCAGCACCGGAATCACGAGTTGGGTGACGTGGTTGGCGGCCGCCTCGATCCGGTGGAACGGCCCCGGCAGATGGTGGAAGAACCAGCTCAGCGGACCCGGCATCGGCTGGGTCTCGTGGTGGTAGTAGAGGCAGGTCAGCTTCCGCCAGCAGGCGTCGCCCCGCATCTTGATCAGCCCCGCGCCGAACTCCACACGGAACAGCACCCAGCGCATGAGGAAGAGCACGACGACCGGCGGCGCCACCTCGTCGTTGCCGAGGAACACCGCGAGGAAGCCCATCTCGAGCAGCAGCGACTCCCAGCCGAACGCGTACCAGGTCTGGCCGACGTTGACGACCGACAGGTACAGGGCCCACGGCACGAGCCAGAGCAGCATCGCGCCCCAGAGCGGCAGCAGCCCGTCGAGTCCGGCGGCCAGCGCCAGCGACACCGCGCAGCCCGTCCAGCACCAGGCGGCGTAGAAGCGGTCGGAGTAGCGCCAGTGGAACACGCTCGGCGCGTCCCGGAACGCGACGTGCCGCACGAAGCGGGGCACGGGCAGCATCCCGCGCTCTCCGGTCAGCGCACGGAACTGCAGGGCCGCGCCCAGGAACGCGACCAGGTACAGCACGGCCAGCCCCCGCTGGAACACCAGCCGGCTCAGCTCGTACCCGGGTGCGGCGAACCACTCCATGGCGCGTGCTCCTCTCCCCTCCATTGTGACGCTGGGTGACCGTTTTCCGCTTGCGTGCGCCAAGAGGGTGACGCAGAGAATGAGGCACGAACAGCCCGGGACGAACGGGAGAACGCGTGCACATACCCACCAGGACCTTTGCCGCGGCCTGCGCGCTCGCGGCGGCACTCCTCGTCGTCGCGGGCTGCGGCGGCGGGGGCGGGCACACGGCGCCGAACGGATCCACCGGCGGCGACGTGCTTCTCCAGCCCCTCGCGGTCCGGGGGCCCGACCCCTTCACGGCGCCCACCGACACCACCCCCGCGCCCCGGCCGCCCGTCACCCGAACGCCGCAACCCACGGCCACCGGAACACAAGGCGCGCGCACCGTCTCGGGCGCCACCCCGGGCCTGTACGGCGGCACCCGCAACGCCGGAGCCTGCGACGTCGAGAAGCAGATCCGCTACCTCGCCGCCGACCCGGCCAAGGCCCGCGCCTTCGCCGAACTGTCCGGCGTCTCACCGGGGTCCGTCCCCGACTATCTGCGGCAGCTCACCCCGGTCGTGCTGCGTGCCGACACCGGTGTCACGGACCACGGCTTCGCCGCCGGGCAGGCGACGGGCTACCAGGCCGTGCTCCAGACCGGTACGGCCGTCCTCGTCGACAACCGGGGCGTACCCAGGGTCCGCTGCGCCTGTGGCAACCCGCTGGGCCGGCCCACCGCGCTCGACAAGAACCCGGACACCCGCGGCACGCCCTGGAGCGGGTACCGGCCCGGCGGGGTCGTCATGGTGACGCCGTCGCCCGACGTGATCACCGCCATCACGATCGTCGACGACGGCGACGCCACCTGGATCGAGCGGCCGGTCGGATACGAGGGCCACCGTCACGACCACGCCGTGCCGCCGCCCGACGGCTCCGTCCCCGTGCCGCACGACTCCGCTCCCGCGCAGGAGCCCTCCGCCGGCGCCTCGGAGGGCGGCCGGAGCCCGTCCCCCGACGCCTCCGACTGCGCCACACCGACCGCGACGGTGACCCCGACACCGGGCACCGGCGAGGGGACCCCGGACGAGAGCGCCGGGCCGCGCACCGCGCCCACCGCCGGTCGCACGCCCAGTGGCAGTCCCACGCCCAGCACCAGTCCCAAGCCCAGCGGCAGTCCTCCGTCCAGCGGCATTCCCACGGACGACACCGCCATGGACGTCGCCGCGCGGGGCCGCGCCGCGCGCCCGAGTGACGAGCCCCCGCACTGCCCGAGTGCCACCGTCACGGCAGCGCCGACGACGGGGCCCGGGACCACCCCGGCCCCCTCGGGCGGCACCACGGCGCCGCCGACCGGCCCGGCCGCCCCCGACGGCTCCGGCTCCCCGGAGCCGTCGGCGCCGCGGGTCCCGTCCGACGATCCGGGCACCCCCACCGAGGACACCGGCCCGGACAGCCCCGACGCACCCGACGGCGGGCTGACCCCCGACGCGCACACCGGTCCCGACAGCGTCTTCGAGGTCTCGGCCGACACCCCCGGCACGTGAACACGTCCGCGTCCGGGGGCCCCGGAACCGAGCCCTCCAGAAGTCGAACAATCGGGCAAATACTGGCATGGTGGCCCCATGGTTGATCGGGGAGCGAGCGCCCTGTCACTCCCGGACGACTGGCCCGCCCACCCGGATCCGATCCTGGCGCTCAACCGCATGGGCAGCTTCGACTGGGACCTGGACACCGGTCTGATGCAGATGGACGCCCAGGCCCACGAGGTCTTCGACGTGCGCCCGGACGAATACGACGGGCAACCCGCCACCCTGTCCATGCGCGTCCCGCCGGCCGAGTCACGCCGCCTCGACACGATGGTCTCCCACGCCCTCAAGGACGGCAGCGAGAACTACGGCGCCTACTTCCGTATCCGCCGCCGCGACGGCGCCCTGCGCTGGACCCACACCCAGGGCTACATCCGCCGCGACGAGAACGGCCGGCCGCGCCGGATCATCGGCATCGTCCGCGACGCCACCGACGAGCTCGACGAGAGCGCGTCACGCCGTGAACAGGCCGCCCAGAACGAGGTGAGGCGCCAGCAGACCAGCGTCGTCCAGCTCACCACGGCCGCGCTGGCCCACGCCGTCACCGTGCAGGACGTCATCGACGTGCTGCAGGACACCCACGGCCTCACCCACCTCGGGGCGGCCAGCCTGGTCATGGGCCTGGTGGAGGCCGGCCGCATCCGGATGGTCGCCACGGGACCCGTGGACAGCTACGTCCCCGGCACCCGCGTCACACGCCTGGACGCGCAGTACCCGATGAACGAGGTCGTCCGCAGTCTCGCGCCGCACTTCATCGAGTCGCCCGAGGAGTTCGCCGAGTCGTACCCGCTCCTGTGGCCCAACATCACCGATCTGAAGATCACCTCGGCCGCGTATCTGCCGCTCATCGTGCAGGCTCGCCCCATCGGCGCGATCGGTCTGCTCTACAACGACCGCCACGGCTTCTCGGAGGACGAGCGCAACGTCCTCGTCGCGCTCGGCAGCAGCATCGCCCAGAGCCTCCAGCGGGCCATGTTCTTCGAGCAGGAGAAGGACCTCGCCCAGGGCCTCCAGCAGGCCATGCTGCCGCGCTCCATCCCCAGCGTGTCCGGCGCCGACATCGCCGTCCGCTACCGCTCCGCCTCGCTCGGCCGCGACATCGGCGGCGACTGGTACGACCTGATCCCGCTGCCCGGCGGCCGCGTCGGCGCCGTCATCGGCGACGTCCAGGGCCACGACACCCACGCCGCCGCCGTCATGGGCCAGCTCCGCATCGTCCTGCGCGCCTACGCGGCCGAGGGCCACACCCCGGCCACCGTGATGGCCCGTGCCTCGGTCTTCCTCCACGAACTCGACACCGACCGCTTCGCGACCTGCCTGTACGCGGAGATCGACCTGTCCACCGGGGTGACCCAGCTCGTCCGGGCCGGCCACATCGACCCGCTCGTCCGGCACGCCGACCGGACCTGCCGGCGGCTGCCCCTCGAAGGCGGCCTGCCGCTCGGCCTGTCCGCCGAGTTCGGACGCCTCGAATACCCGGTCGCCACCGTCGAGCTCGACCCCGGCCAGACCCTCCTGCTGTGCACCGACGGGCTCGTCGAGGAGCCGGGTGTCGACCTCGACGAGGGCATGCGCATCCTCGGCGACCTCATCCGCGGCGGCCCGGACGACGTCAGCGATCTCGCCGACCGGCTCATCGACATGGCCGAGGACCGGGGCGGCGACGACGACGTCGCCCTGCTGCTCCTGCGCCGCCACGGACTGATCGACCAGCGCTCGGGCGGACGCCTTCAGCAGCATGTGGCGCCCGGCGACCCGGAAGCGCTCAGCGAGGCCCGCCACATGATCCGGGCCGCCGTGCGCGCGTGGGGAGCCCGGGACCGGGCCGACGAGATCGAGCTGGTCGCCGACGAACTGATCACCAACGCCCTCATGCACACCGAGGGTTCGGCCATCGTCACCCTGCGCGTCCTGGCCGGATCCGAACGCAGACTGCGCGTCGAGGTCGAGGACTCCTCCAGCGCGCTGCCGCGCCGCCGCGAGGCGGGAGAGTCCGGTGTCTCGGGCCGCGGCCTGCTGCTCGTCGACCGCCTCACCGACGTCTGGGGGGTCGAGGCGCGCGGCGGCGGCAAGGTCGTGTGGTGCGAGTTCATGGTCCGGGAGCACGCCTGATCCCCGGTGCCGTCGGTGCCGGATGGCACTCTGGACGTATGCCGGAACTGCCCGAGGTCGAAGCGCTCAAGGATTTCCTGGCCGAGCATCTCGTCGGCCGCCGGATCGTGCGCGTGCTGCCCGTCGCCGTCAGCGTCCTGAAGACGTACGACCCTCCCGTCTCCGCGCTGGAGGGACGCGAGGTCACGGCCGTCCGCCGGTTCGGCAAGTTCCTGGACATCGGCACGGACGGCCCGCACCTCGTCACGCATCTGGCCCGCGCGGGCTGGCTGCACTGGAAGGACACGCTCCCGGACGGCCCGCCCCGGCCCGGCAAGGGGCCGCTCGCGCTGCGTGTCGCCCTGGAGACCGGCGAGGGCTTCGACCTCACCGAGGCGGGCACCCAGAAACGCCTCGCCGTGTACGTCGCCGAGGACCCGGAGCAGCTCCCGGGCGTGGCCCGGCTCGGCCCCGACCCGCTCGCCGGCGACTTCGACGAGGAGCGGTTCGCCGGGCTGCTCCAGGGCGAGCGGCGCCGGCTCAAGGGCGCGCTCCGCGACCAGAGCCTGATCGCGGGCGTGGGCAACGCCTACAGCGACGAGATCCTGCACGCCGCCCGGATGTCCCCCTTCAAGATCGCCTCCTCGCTGACCCCCGAGGAGACCCGGCGGCTGTACGAGGCGCTGCGCGGCACGCTCAGCGAGGCGGTGGAGCGCTCCCACGGGCTCGCCGCCGGGCGGCTGAAGTCGGAGAAGAAGAGCGGTCTGCGGGTGCACGGGAGAACGGGGGAGCCCTGTCCTGTGTGCGGCGACACCATCCGCGAAGTCTCCTTCAGCGATTCCTCGTTGCAGTACTGCCCGACCTGCCAGACGGGTGGCAAGCCGCTGGCGGACCGGCGGATGTCCCGGCTGCTCAAATAGGCGGACCGAGCAGGCGGACCGGGCAGGCGGTTCGAACGAGCGGTTCGCGCAGGAGGTCCGGGCGGGCGGTCGCTCGGTGTCCCCGGTGGCGGGACGGCTTCGCTCAGGGGGAGTTGAGCGTCACGAGGTGTTCACCGTCCGCCGTGCGCACCTCGAAGCTGCGGATCTCGTCGGTCTGCATCGACGAGCCGCCCTGCATGATGATGGCGGCCTCGTTGTGCGCGGGCTCCATCCAACTCGTCACCGACTGCTCCGAGCCGTCCTTGCCGATGGCGACGAGCTCGCAGGAACGGGGACCCTTGGCGTCCTTGACCTCGACCTCGATGTCGCTGCCCCAGAGCCGTTCCCGAGTCGTCACCTGGGCCCACACCCCGGTCTCCGCGTCGGTCCTGGCCATCTGGCTCGACGGGGGGCCGTCCGCGACGATCCCGCCCGAGGGGGAGTCGTCTCCGGCCATGAGAGCGAGCGCGGGTCCGCCCGCCGCGAGGACCACGGAGGCGGCCAGGGCGAACAGGAAGCGCCGGCGTCCGGCCCGGTTGCGTGTGGCGACCTCGCCGAGCAGCCGGTCCAGCAGCCGCGGCCCCGGGGCGGCGAAAGGGTGGACGCTGCGCGGCGTCGACTGCCGGTACAGCATCAACTGCCGTGTGGCGGGGCGGTACTCGCTGACGAACGCCGTGCACTGAGCGCACTCCACGAGGTGGTCCTCGAAGCGGAAGGCTTCCGCCTCGCCGAGCACGCCGAGCGCATAGGCGCCGACGTCGCGATGCCGTTCCAGGGACCTCATACCGAATACCGAATCCTCGTGGCGTTGGTGCGGACTGTGAGTGGTGTTGCTGTTGCCCACGGGTACGCAGCAGACCGTCGAATCACTCAAGACTCGTCAGGAATCGGGGTGAAGACATTCGGAGCGGGGGCGCTCGCGGATTGGTGCGAGCCCCGGAAAATTCTCCCCGGACCGGTCGCGGCCGCCGCCGGAAGCCGTTCCGGCGCGGTCACGGCCGTCGTCAGAAGAGGTGGATGGCCAGATGCCCGAGCGGCAGCCCCAGCCGCCAGGCCGCCGTCCACACCTGGGGACCGTCGTCCTCACCGGGCACGGAGCCGCCGCCGGGCACCGCGTCGAGGTCCGGAGCGAGGAGTTCCGTCTCCTCCAGCCACCGCCAGGCCGCGGCCGCCAGCTCCAGATCGGGATCGGGCGCGGCGCGTCCGGTGGCCTCGGCCGCGCGCAACTCCAGGTGCTCGCGCACCCAGGTGTGCCAGGGCTGGTCGTACGCGGTCAGCGAAAGCCACGTCTCGAGCTGGGTGATGACCCGGATCCCGGAGAGTTCACCGCCGCTGTCGGACAGGAAGATCGTCAGCGCGAGGGCGTCGCGCCCGGCGCGGAACTCGAAGGAGGTGGGCGGCATCAGGTCGCCCGTCCGCAGCAGTTCGTCGGCGATGTACTCGGCGTACAACCAGGCCATGGGGACGGTGAGTTCGCCCCCGCCGGTGCCGTCCGTGCTCTCTTGACCTCTGTGCAGCATCCCTTCCTGCCTTCCTCCGGTGCGTGCGCGTCGCCCGACCCCGGGCCCCAGTCCGGAACACGGATGAGGCAAGCTGATTGCTCAACCATGGTCCTCGGCAAGGCGCTTTACGGAGGTTTGACTAAGCCTTCGGTTTCACCGCAGGTCGGCCGCATATCCAGGAAGGACCCGGCGCAGGGCGCGCAGCGCGTAGTACGCGCGGGATTTCACCGTACCGGGTGGAATGCCCAGCGCCGCGGCGGCCTCCGCCACACTGGCCCCCTGGAAGTACACCAGCACCAGGACGTCACGGTGTTCGGGAGTGAGAGTCTTCACAGCCTCCCGCACGTCGAGCGTCGCCGCCGACCGTTCGGCGTGATCGGCGCAGATCCGCGCGTTGTCGAGGATGTGGTCGCCGACCTCCGGGGGCCGGGCCTGCCGGGCCCGGCGCGCGTCGATGGCCAGCCGCCGTCCCACGGTCAGCAGCCAGGGCCGTACGGAGTCGAAGTCGTCCGCACGCAGGGCCTCGGGATGCTGCCAGGCGCGTACGAACGTCTCCTGCACCAGGTCCTCCGCGCGCTGGCGGTCGCCGTCGGACAGACGCAGCAGCAGCGCGAACAGGGGGCGGCCGTGGTCGCGTTGCAGCGCGGCCAGCTCGTGCTCGGCGGTCGTCCTGGGGGCGATGGTGGTGGTTCCGGCCGTCATGGCGTGTATGTCAGCGCCCCGCGCCCCGCGCGGACAGGCCGGGGACACGGTTGTGCGGTGGGCGGTCGAAGCGGTCGGTGAACGGTGCGCCGAACGGTCGGCCTGGGAGGAGCGCCGCATTCCGGGGCCACCGTGTTCGTACCGCAGTTCGTCCGCCGTTCGTCCGCCGGGCAGGTCGCCGAACGCCGGACGGGTGACGTGCCGGGGTGTCTCCTTGACCGGCGGCGGTCCGTATATGTGGATGCATATCTATGGGTAGGTAAATGCGACCGCATGGGGCCCGGCATGATCACACGCGCGCGACAGATCAACCTGGCCCTCGCGGCCGCCCTCATCGCGGCCGCGGTGACCAGCCAGACCCAGGACACGGGCACCCGCCACCGCGACGGGCGGCCCGGCCCCACCGCGGCCGCCCGCGGCTTCACCCTCGTCGCCGGCGGAGACGTCCTGCCGGACAGCTCGGTCCTCGAACGGGCCGGCTCCGACGCGGGAGGCGCCGGATACGACTTCCGGCCGATGCTCGCGAGCGTCCGGCCCGTGGTCTCCCGCGCCGATCTGGCGATCTGTCACCTGCGGACCGTGTACGACACCGACGGCGCCCCCACCGGCACGTACGCCTTCAAGACCCCTGCCCAGGTGGCCGACGGGCTCGCCGCCACTGGCTACGACTCCTGCTCCACCGCCTCGAGCCACACCCTCGACGACGGTGCCGACGGCGTCCGGCGCACCCTGGACGCGCTGGACCGCGCGGGCCTGCGGCACGCCGGATCGGCCCGCGCCGCCCAGGAGGCCGACCACGTCACGCTGATGAAGGCGGGCGGCGCCCGCGTCGCCCACCTCGCGTACACGGACGACACCGACGGCCTCCCGTTCCCGCAGGGACAGCCCTGGGCGGTCGGCCTGATCGACCCCGCCCGGATCGTCGCGGACGCCCGTGCCGCCCGGACGGCGGGCGCCGACGTGGTCGTCGTCTCCCTCGACTGGGGCACCGAGTGGCAGGACGGGCCCAACGAGCGCCAACTCGGCCTGGGCAGGCAACTGACCGCCTCCCGCACCGGCGGGCGGCCGGACATCGACCTGATCCTCGGCACCCACTCCCACGTCCCGCAGGCGTACGAGAAGGTCAACGGCACCTGGGTCGTCTACGGCACGGGCGACCAGGTCGCGGGCGAGAGGTACGACGAGCGGGGCGTCCAGGACCCGCGCGGCAACCAGAGCACCATCGGCCGCTTCACCTTCTCCCCGCCCGCGCGGCCCACGCGGCGGTGGGAGGTGACGAAGGCCGAGTTCATCCCGCTGGCCTTCGACCTCGACGCCGGCCGGGTCGTCGACCTCGACGCGGCGCTGGAGCAGGGCGCCGCCGTCGGCGCCGTGCGCGACCGGATCCGCGACGTCGTCCTCGGCAGGGGCGCGGGCCGGGCCGGCCTCGTCATGGCCGAGTGACCCGCGCCGGGACCGACCGGAACGGCACCGACCGCAAGGGGACCGACCGCAACGGTCCCGACAGGCACCCGTCGGGCACCCGCTACGGCACGACCGTGACCGGCCAGCGGCCCGCCTTC
Source organism: Streptomyces sp. NPDC005070 (assembly GCF_053600395.1). Taxonomy (NCBI): domain Bacteria; kingdom Bacillati; phylum Actinomycetota; class Actinomycetes; order Kitasatosporales; family Streptomycetaceae; genus Streptomyces; species Streptomyces sp. NPDC005070. The sequence continues at coordinate 15,175 of NZ_JBSFZS010000113.1, forward strand.
ACCAGCCGGATCGCCACCGAACCGATGATCCGGTGCCCCGACTGCTCGGAGGCTCCGACCACCACGGCGTCCGCCTTCAGCTCGTCCGCGGCGGTGACCAGACCGTTGTAGGGGTCGCCGCGGAAGGTGTGGAACTCCCAGCGCACATCGAATATGTCCTTCACCCGCTCGGCGGCGTCGCGGATGTACTGCACCAGATCCTCGGCGATCTCGTCGGTCGTGTCCGCGACCGGCACCCCGAGCGCCGCCCCCGCCGCCATCACCGGCTTGACATAGACCACCGCCAGCAGCGCCCGCTGCCGCCGGGCCAGACCACCGGCGTACGCCGCCGCGCGCAACGAGGAGTCGGAGCCGTCCACTCCGACGACGATGACCTTGGGACCGTCCGTCCCGCGCTCGAACCGATGCGTGTGCTGCTCTTCCGTCACGGCTGCGAGGCTATCGGAACCCGCGCGTCCCCCCGCCCCGGGGGAGCGGCCGAGATCCGCTCGACGGGCGGGGCGCGGCCGATCTTCCTACAGTCGGAACCATGAGTGCCACCGTGGAGGCCCGCCCGCCGAAGACCGCCAGTGGCTCGCCACGGCCGCCCCAGAGCGGCTTCCTGAGCAAGGTGCCCGAAGGCTTCGCGGCCTTCTTCGTCGCCATCGGCCTGCTCTGCACCCTGCTCGCCTTCATCCCGCCGCTGCGGCGATTGCTGCGCCCGGTCGTGCGTTTTCTCGACCTTTTGATCATCCCGGTCAGCGCCAACCTCGCGTACGCCGTCTTCCTCTTCCTGCTCGCCGCCGCGACGGCCGCCCGCAAGAAGATCGCCTGGTGGCTCGTGGTCGTCTACCTCGGCCTGCTGGTCCTGACCGACCTGCTCGGGATCGCCGCCGGCCTGTACGCCGCCTCGATCCCCTCGCTGATCGTCTGCGGGCTCCTGCTCGCCCTGCTGATCGTGGCCCGCCGGGAGTTCTACGCCGACTCGCGGCGCGCCGCCGTACGACGTGCCCTGCTCGTCCTGGTCACCGGCCTCGTCGTCGCGATCCTGCTGGGCTGGGGCCTGGTCGAGCTGTTTCCCGGCACCCTGACGGAGGGCCAGCGGCTGCTGTGGGCCGCCAACCGGGTCTGCGGCGGACTCGTCTCCGCGCGCTCGTTCGACGGCCGTCCGCCGCGCTGGCTGTTCTTCGTGCTCGGCCTGTTCGGCGCGCTGGCGCTGCTCAACGCGGCCGCCACACTCTTCCGCTCCCAGCGTCTGGTCGCGGCCCTGCACGGCGACGAGGAGGCCCGGATCCGCGCCCTGCTCCAGGCGTACGGCGGCGGCGACTCCCTCGGCTACTTCGCCACCCGCCGCGACAAGGCCGTCGTCTTCTCGCCCAGCGGCAAGGCGGCCGTCACCTACCGCGTCGAGGCCGGGGTCTGCCTCGCCAGCGGCGACCCCGTCGGCGACCGGGAGGCCTGGCCCCACGCGATCGCCGCCTGGCTGGACATCGCCCGCCGCTACGCCTGGGCGCCGGCCGCGATGGGCGCCTCCGAAGAGGGCGCCAAGGCGTTCGCGCGCGCCGGGCTCGGTGCCCTCCAACTCGGCGACGAGGCGATCCTGCAGATCGCCGGCTTCGACCTGTCCGGCCGCGACATGCGCGTCACCCGGCAGGCCGTCAACCGTGTCAAACGCTCCGGCGCCACCTGCCGGGTCCGCCGGCACTCCACCCTGTCGGACAGCGAGATGGAGGAGATCGTCAGCCGGGCGGACGCCTGGCGCGACACCGAGACCGAGCGCGGTTTCTCGATGGCCCTCGACCGGCTCGGCGACCCGGAGGACGGCGACTGTCTGCTCGTCGAGGCGATGGGGTCCGACGGCAAGCTCCTCGCGCTGCTGTCCTTCGTGCCCTGGGGCCGCGACGGCATCTCCCTCGACCTCATGCGCCGCGACCGCGGCGCGCCCAACGGCGTCATGGAGTTCATGGTCGCGGAGGTGTGCGCGGTCGCCGGCAAGTTCGGTGTCCGGCGCATCTCCCTCAACTTCGCCGTGTTCCGCTCCGTCTTCGAGGAAGGCGCCCGCATCGGCGCCGGACCGGTGCTCCGGCTCTGGCGCAGGCTGCTGCTGTTCTTCTCCCGCTGGTGGCAGCTCGAAGCCCTGTACCGCTCCAACGCCAAGTACCACCCGGAGTGGTACCCGCGCTTCATCTGCTACGGCGACACCGGCGCCCTCGCCCGCATCGGCCTGGCCTCCGCGATCGCCGAGGGCTTCGTCTCCGTGCCCTCGCTGCGCAGCCTGTGGGGCAAGGGGCACCCCAAGGGCGGACCCGCACCCGCCACGACGGCGGGACTCCCGTCGCTGGCCGCCCTCGGCCTCGACGCGGACGGCGGGGCCGCGGCCGACGATCCAAACACCGGCCTGCCCGACCAGGTCCGCGTGCGGCACCGCAAACTCGACCGGCTGCGCGCCGAGGGCACCGACCCCTACCCGGTCGGCATCCCGCCGCGCACCCATCTGCTGGCCGACGTCCGCGGCGGGGAGGACGTGACCGTCGCCGGACGCGTGATGCTCGTACGCGACTTCGGCGGCATCCTCTTCGCCGTGCTGCGGGACTGGTCGGGCGACCTCCAGATCGCCCTCACCCGGGACGGGGCCGGCCCCGCGCTCGACCGCTTCCGGCAGGTGATCGACATCGGCGACCACATCAGCGCCGACGGTCTCGCGGGCGCCAGCGACACCGGCGAACCCACGGTCTTCGTCACCGCCTGGCAGCTCACCGCCAAGTGCCTGCACCCGCTGCCCGACAAGCGCAAGGGTCTCGCCGACCCCGAGGCCAAGGTCCGCCGCCGCTATCTCGACCTGGTGTCCAGCCCCGCCGCCCGCGAGGTCGTGCGCGCCCGCTCCACGGCCGTCCAGGCGCTGCGCCAGGGACTGCTCGACCGTGGCTATCTGGAGGTCGAGACCCCGATGCTCCAGCAGATCCACGGCGGAGCCAACGCCCGGCCCTTCACCACGCACATCAACGCCTACGACCTGAACCTCTATCTGCGCATCGCGCCCGAGCTCTACCTCAAGCGGCTGTGCGTCGGCGGCATGGAGAAGGTCTTCGAGCTGGGCCGTACCTTCCGCAACGAGGGTGTCTCCTACAAGCACAACCCCGAGTTCACGATGCTGGAGGCGTACCAGGCGTTCGCCGACTACGACGTGATGCTGGACCTCGTCCGCGAGCTGATCCAGGGCGCCGCGACCGCCGCGTTCGGCAGACCGATCGCCCGCAAGGACGGCGTCGAGTACGACATCTCCGGGGAGTGGCCGGTCAAGACGGTGTACGGCGCGGTCTCCGAGGCGCTGGGCGACGAGATCGACGCCGACACGACCCTGGAGAGGCTGCTGCGGCTGTGCGACCGCGCGGGCGTGCCGTACACGGCGGACGACGGACGCGGTGACGTCGTACTGGAGATGTACGAACGTCTGGTCGAGGAGAAGACCGGGCTCCCCACGTTCTACAAGGACTTCCCGACCGACGTCTCCCCGCTCACCCGGCAGCACCGCACCGACCCGCGGCTCGCCGAACGCTGGGACCTCGTCGCCTTCGGTACGGAACTGGGCACCGCCTACTCGGAGTTGACCGATCCGGTCGAGCAGCGCCGCCGGCTCACCGAGCAGTCCCTGCTGGCCGCCGGGGGAGACCCCGAGGCGATGGAGCTCGACGAGGACTTCCTGGACGCGCTGGAGTACGCCATGCCGCCCACCGGCGGGCTCGGCATCGGCGTCGACCGGCTCGTCATGTTCCTCACGGGTCTGACGATCCGTGAGACGCTGCCGTTCCCGCTGGTCCGCCGCCGCTGACTGGGCCGGGCGGGTGCATTCGCGAGTCCCTACCGGTGTTGCTCGGCGTGGTGAGCCCTCCGCCGGGTGACTGATTGGTCATGAAAAAGGATGAGCTGATTACCCGGCGCCGGGTGTTGATCGCCGGCGCCGCGCTCCTGGGGGCGGCCGGAGCGGCGGGCACGGCCCATGTCCTGACCGCCGGTCGGGCCGCGGAGCCGGCAGGCGGCCTGCCGCTCTCCGGCGCGCTGGCGAACCGGGCCCTCAAGCCCTCCGCCTACCGCCTCCGGCCGCTCGCCGGGTACGGCCCGCCGCCGTACGGCACGCAGCTGCGGACCCTCGTCCGGCACGAGCCCTTCATGCGCGTGTCCGGCCCGGGCCGCACCCTGGTGCTGACCTTCGACGACGGCCCGGACCCGAAGTACACCCCCGAGATCCTGCGGACCCTGCGCACGTACGACGTGCACGCCATGTTCTTCGTGTGCGGGCGGATGGTCGACGAGAACAAGGACCTGCTGGGCGAGATGGCCGACGACGGACACCTCGTCGGCAACCACACCTGGAGCCATCCGCTGCTGACCAAGCTCTCGCGCTCGGAGATCCGCTCCGAGATCGAGCGCACCAGCGAGGTCATCGACGAGGCCTACGGCGAGCCGCCGTCCTGGTTCCGCGCGCCGTACGGGGCGTGGAACCGGGCGACCTACCAGATCGGCGCCGAACTCGGCATGGAGCCGATGGCCTGGACGATCGACACGAACGACTGGGCGAGGCCCGGGACCCGCGCGATCGTCGGCACGATCCAGAAGCAGGCCGCCCCGGGTGTCGTCGTCCTCTCCCACGACGCCGGCGGTGACCGCTCGCAGAGCGTGCAGGCGCTGCGCACCTATCTCCCGCGCCTGCTGGACGCCGGGTACCACATCACGGTGCCACGCCGGAGAGACGCCTAGAACCGAAAAGGGCCCCGCGCATCGTGCGTCGCGGGGCTTTCGGCCGGACCGGCCGGCGGGCTGCGGACGCCCCGCCGACCGGCTTTTCGCGGACCCGGTCCGGGAATGCTCAGCGCACCTCGGAAAGGCGCGCGAAGACGACGACGTTCCCGTCGTAGCCGTGCTGCTTGGAGAATCCGCCCCCGCACGTGATGACACGCAATTCGGGGGTTCCCTTGCTGTTGTAGACACGGTCGCCGGGGAAATTGCTCTTCGCGAAGACCTCGATGCCGTAGATCTCGAACACCGCGGTCTTCCCGTCCTTGCGCAGGACCTCGACCTTGTTCCCCTTCTTGAGCGCCCCGAGGCCGTAGAAGACGGCGGGACCCCGCATGTTGTCGACATGGCCCACGACCACGGCCGTGCCCTTCTCGCCGGGCGAGACCGCGCCGGTGAACCAGCCGGCGAGATTCGGGTCGTCGGGCGGCGGCGCGTCGACCCAGCCGTCCACGTCCAGGCCCACCGGCATCACCGGGGCGTCGACACGGATCGCCGGGATCCGCACCCGGTCGGCCACGGAGTACGGCAGCGCGGCGGGAGTCCTCGAGAGCGTGCCGCCCGGCGTGCGGGTGTCCGCCGCGGCCGCCGAGGCCGGCTGCGGCGGACCCACGTCGAACTCGCCGGAACCGTTCCGAATGAGTGCGAGGCCGGTCAGCAGAACAAGCGCTATGACGCCCCAAGGAGCGCGCTTCCTCTGCCGCTCCTCCTCTTCGGCCAACTCGTCGGACGCAGACATTCGCAATCCCCTCTCGACGCGGCCGTCGCCTCGTCATCCGCGCATATGAGCACGCTAATGGCAGCCAGGCCGCCCGGCGACGGGGCACGGGCGAACGGGTGGCGGGGGGAATGCCTCGTGCGCCATCCGAGTTGCCGTGACCAGGAATTTTCTGACAGTCCGTGACCTGCGGCAATATCCGATTGTGTGGAATTCCTTCGGCGTGTCCTCTCACCAGGACGGACCATTCCCGAAATGCGGCCCCGCGCACGGCATCTGAGGGTCTGACTGGGAGGCGCTTTCTCGCCGATCCACCGGGGACGGTTCCCGGGGCGCCCCCGCGGAGGATCACATGCGTACTACTCGTGCCCTGGCGGTGTCCGCCGCCGCGGTCGCCGCCGTGGGGCTCGCCGCCCCGATGGCCGCGGCGTGGAACACGCCGAGCAACATCGTCGCGCAGCCCAGCGTCATCGCCCGGGGCGGCCAGCTCACCGTGACGGTCGACGGGTGCCCGAGGGGAGGCACGATGACCTCTCCCGCGTTCCGTCAGGCGAGACTCTCGCCGCTCCTGGGCAGCCGCACCGAGGCGTCCAGCGGTACAGCCACCATCAATCAGGACGCCAGCCCCGGCTCGTACGACATCACCGTCAACTGTGACGGGACGGGCCCGCTGACCCGTCCGGCCGCCTTCACCGTCATCGGCGGTGTGCGCGGTGGTCTCGGCGGCAGCAGCAGTACCGGTGCCACGCCCACCGACATGACGATCGGCGGTGGTCTGGTGGCCGCGGCGGCCATCGGCGGCGGGGTGTTCTGGATGCGGCGCAGGTCGGAGCGGCACATCTGACCGTTCCGCCGGTGAGCGGCCGGTCCCGCCCCCTTCGGAGGCCGGCCCCCGCCGCGCGGAGCCGTACGTGACAGCCCTTCGCTCCGGACCCGCCCGACCGGGTCCGGGGTGAAGGGCTGTGCCGCTGTGTCAGGTCTCGTCGGAGGAGGTGCGCCGGCGGGACAGGTACCAGGCCGCGCCGACCGAACCGGCGATGAGCGCCGTGCCCATCCCGATCTGCTTCAGGTCGAAACCGCCGGCACTGCCGCCGACACCGGCCCGCACGCCCCGCTGCAGGGGCACCGGGGTCGGCGTGACCGGGCGGCGGCCGGCGATGGTGAGACCGGTGCTGCCGCTCGCCCCGCCGCACGAGAACGTCACGTCGTACACGGCCCCGGGTCTGGCGTCCCAGTCGACCGTGGCCGTGGCGGAGGACTGCCCCGGCGGGATGCTGACGGTGTCGAAGACTCCGGAGGTGACCGTGGCGGTCCCCCGGCAGTGGCCGTCCCGTTTCAGGAGCAGCGACACCTGGCCGCCCGGGGCGACCGTCGAGGGCTGCACGCTGAAGGCGAACGGGGTGATCGGGGTGAGTCCGTGGTCCCCGTCACCGGCGAGCGCGACGGGAGCGGCGAAGGTCAGGGCGGTCACGCCCAGCAGTGCGGCCGAAGCGACGCGTATCGCGCGCATGGTGAGCCTCCAGGTCCCCGAGGAGCCTTGCTGCGGACCTTTTCCGCTTGCGCCAGAAATGCACCTCGATGATCGGAACGCTAGGAAAGGCCGAACGAGGACGCGATCCCAGTAGCGCGAACGGGGCAATTGTGTGGGCCGTCCGGGGGACGGCGTGCGTGCGGACGGGGGACGCGCACGGCGTGGCGCGCGCCCCCCGGCCGAGGAGAGTCCCCGGGGTGCGCGTCACCCGGGAAGGTGCGGGAACAGCGTCGTGAAGGGCTCCGCCGACGCCGTGATCCCCCGGCTGTAGGGTGCGTCGAAGTCCCAGATCAGGAACAGCAGGAACGCGATCAGGGCGGAGAACAGCCCGGCCAGGATCAGCTCCCGCGCGGTGCGCCTGATCTGCAGGGCGAAGATCATCCCTACCGTCACCACGGCTCCGGTGATCAGCCCGAACCACACCACCCCCGGCATGGTCGCCCCGGTCGAGTCGGCGCGGGCGCCGCGCGCGGTGTCGGCCGCGGTCACCTGGTCGAGGAGCGGCTGGTAGGCCTGCGCCTCGAAGTCCGACTTCGGCTGGTAATCGGTGACGTCGTGCCGGACCCGGTCGAGGAGCCGTCCGCCCTCGTCGGTCACCCGGCCCTGCTCGGCCATGGCCTTCCACTCGGTGGTGACCACGTAGTGGACGTAACGGTCGACATCGCCGCGGATCCGGTCGCGGACGTCGGGCGGGTAGACCCGGACCCGTTCGGAGATCTCGTGCAGGGCCTGCGCCTCCGTCTGCACCTGGCTCTGGGCGCCGCCGCGGGCCTCCCAGACACCGGCGATGGCCAGTCCGAGGACGATGGCGTACACCACGCCGATCATCATCGTCATGTATTCGATGACGTCCGGCGTCTCGGTGGGGTCCTCGTCCTCACGGGCCCTGCGATGACGCAGGAGCGTCACGACGAGGACCACGAGGCACGCGGCCGCCATCGCCAGGGCGAGAACAAGCCAATCCGACACAGTGTGCCTCCAGGGGTCAGCGCGGGCGCAGCGCCGCGACGGCGAGCACCGCGGGCGCGGTGATGAGCAGGGTGAACGACACCAGCGAGGGGCCGCCGCGGGGTGCGTGCTTGTGCGCCGGGGCGCGGTACGCCGGATAACTGACCGGGGCCGGCCGGGGAGCGGGACGCTCATGCGGAGTCGGGGCGGGCCTGGGCGCGGGTCTCGGTGCCACGACCGGAGCCGGCCGCGGCGGCGGGGGCTTCGGTTTCGGCTTCGGTGCCGGCGCAGGAGGCGGCGGTGGCGGAGGCGCGGGCTTCGGCGCGTGGGTGGGCGGTGGCGGTGGCGGTGGCGTCGGCTTCGGCGCCGGCTCGGGCTTCGGGGCCGGCTTCGGCGGGGGAGGGGGCTCGGGGGGCGGAGGGGGCGTGGGGGTCGGCGGGCAGGGCGGGGTGGGCGTCGGGGGCGGGCACTGGATCGTGTGTCCGGCGACGGCCACCGCCCCGTCGCCGGACACGGCTACCGCCCCGTCGCCCGCCACGGCCACCGCGGTGATCCCGTCGCCGTCCGGGCCGGTCGAGGCGTAGGCGCAGGCGTCGGCCGCGGCCGTTCCGCTCGGCGCGCCGACGAGGAGCCAGGTGAGCGCCGTCAGCGCCAGTACCCGTATGACGAGGGCGGATCGGGTCCGCTGGGGTGCGTGCACGACGGAGATCATGGGGCGCGAGGGGCCCGGTCGCGACGAAGTGTCCTGGAATGGCCACGAATTGGGTACCTCGGGCCCCCGGCGGCTTGACGCGGGAGGCCGGAAAGCACCGCCCTCGGTCGAACGTGTGAGCGGTGCGCGTCGAACGCGGCACAGTCTTCCGAAAGAAATTTGCGGCCCCTTTGAACGCTCCTGCACCTCCCGCCCGTACCTAGGGCCATGCGCGGCGCTGCAGGGCGCTGCAACACTTATGCGAACAGCGGGAGTTACCAATGAAGACCTCCTGGCGGAGCGCCTCACTCGTAGCGTCAGCTGCGGCCGTGCTGGCGCTCACGACGGCGTGTGGTCAGGAAAATGGCACCTCGACGGGTGCCCAGAACGTTGGTGCCACCGCGCAGGCGGGGGGTTACGGGACCAGCACCACCGCCGGTGCGGGCAACGGTTACGGGGCCGATTCCGATGCGAGCGCCGCCGCCAAGCCGGAAGCCGCGGGCGAGCTGTCCGTGGACGAGAGCGCCAAGCTCGGCAAGGTGCTGACCGACGGCGCCGGATTCACCCTCTACCGCTTCGACAAGGACACGGCCGAGCCGCCGAAGTCGAGTTGTGACGGAGACTGCGCGACGGCCTGGCCGCCCGTGCCCGCCGAGGGCGCCGAGGCCGCCACCGGTGTCGACAAGGCGCTGCTCGGCGAGGTCACCAGGACCGACGGCACCAAGCAGCTCACCATAGGCGGCTGGCCCATGTACCGGTACGCCAAGGACACCAAGGCCGGTGACGCCAACGGGCAGAACGTGGGCGGCACTTGGTTCGCCTCGGCGCCCGACGGCAAGAAGGCCACGCTGGCCTCCCTGCCCGGTCTGTCGGTCCGCAAGGACCCGAAGCTCGGCGACATCGTGGTCGACAAGAACGGCATGACCGTCTACCGCTTCATGAAGGACCAGGCCTGGCCCGTCTCGAAGTCGGCCTGCACGGGCGCCTGCCTGGAGAAGTGGCCCGCGGTCGCCCCGGTCGACGAGGCCGACACCAAGGGCGTCAAGAAGAAGGGCCTGATGCCCTTCACGCGCCCCGACGGAGTGAAGCAGATGACGGTCAACTGCTGGCCGATCTACACCTTCTCCGGTGCCACGTAATACCCTGTAAGTGCGATCAGCTGTTACCTGACCACCGTCACGACGATA
>NZ_JBSFZS010000114.1:0-24922 GCF_053600395.1 Streptomyces sp. NPDC005070
GCCGGGAGGAAGCCTCCCGGCGGGGCCCAGCAGGACGCGGCGCGTCAGCGGCGGGCGACGCCCTCGGCCCGGGCGGCGGCAGCCACCGCGGCCGTCACCGCCGGAGCCACCCGCTCGTCGAACGGCGAAGGGATGACGTAGTCCGCGGCGAGGTCGTCCCCGACGACCGCGGCCAGCGCGTCGGCGGCGGCGATCTTCATGCCCTCGGTGATCCGGGAGGCCCGGACCTGGAGCGCACCGGCGAAGATCCCCGGGAAGGCCAGCACGTTGTTGATCTGGTTCGGGAAGTCCGACCGCCCGGTCGCGACGACGGCCGCGTACTTGTGGGCGATGTCGGGGTGCACCTCGGGGTTCGGGTTGGCCATCGCGAAGACGAAGGCCCCCTTCGCCATGGAGGCGACCGCCGGCTCGGGAACCGTACCGCCGGAGACGCCGATGAAGACGTCGGCGCCCGCGAGCGCCTCCTCCAGCGAACCGGAGATCCCCGCCTTGTTGGTGATCTCCGCGAGCTCGCGCTTGACGTCCGTCAGGTCGTCCCGGTCACGGGACACGACGCCCTTGCGGTCGGCGACCGCGACATCGCCGAGGCCCGCCTCCAGCAGGAACTTGGCGATGGCGATACCCGCCGCGCCCGCGCCGGAGATCACCGCGCGCAGGTCGCCGAGCGAGCGCCCGGTGAGCCTGGCGGCGTTCCGCAGGGCCGCGAGGGTGACGACCGCTGTCCCGTGCTGGTCGTCGTGGAAGACGGGAATGTCCAGTCGCTCCTGGAGCCTGCGCTCGATCTCGAAGCACCGCGGTGCCGAGATGTCCTCCAGATTGACGCCGCCGAACGAGGGAGCGAGCCGGACCACGGTCTCGACGATCTCGTCGACGTCGGTGCAGGCGAGCGCGAGCGGCACCGCGTCCACTCCGCCGAACTGCTTGAACAGGATGGCCTTGCCCTCCATGACGGGGAGCGAGGCCTCCGGGCCGATGTCACCGAGCCCGAGCACTGCCGTGCCGTCGGTCACCACAGCGACCACGGACGACTTCCACGTGTAGTCGTGGACGAGTTCCGGCTGCTCGGCGATCGCGCTGCACACCTTCGCGACGCCGGGCGTGTAAGCCAGGGACAGGTCGTCCTTGTCGCGGATGGGCACGGTGGCTTGCACAGCCATCTTGCCGCCGCGGTGCAGCGCGAAAGCCGGGTCGAAGGAATTGAGGGGCTCCGCCCCGCCTTCCTGATCCGTACTGCTGTCGCTGCGAGGATTGACGATCTCCGCTGCCACTTTGTTTTACCCCTTAAGTCTTCAATATTTGAGGGTGGCCACTCCTGGTTGAGGGGTGGGCGGGCACCGCGCAGGCCCTGCCGCTGTGGTTGCGTACGAGCCGCTGCGCGACGGGCGCGCCGCACACGCGCCCTGAGCCCCGGATGAGGGGTGTAAAGAACCTTCTTACCGGACGGACCGTGTCGAGGACGAGTCCATAGAACCAAGATCACACGTCGGTGAGATGACTCATGCCTTGATCCATTGACACGTCCGGACATGTCCTCGTTCGGACAGGAGTGCCGTGTAGCGGTCTTCCGCTTCCCGCGATGCACCGAAGATCTTCCGGCCGGAAGGGAGGATTCCCGCACATGATCCGGCCGTACATGACTGCCCAGTAATGGTTCGGGGGTCACCCGTTATCCGATTTTGACATAGCGGTCACCCTGAATCTCGCGGTCCGAATGGCAAGATGCCGTCATTACACGAGGTCGCGACACTCGAAGGTGTGTGTTTCCGTCGACCTATCGGCTACTCCCTGATCCGCCGGAGGAACCCTCATGACCGCACGCACCACCCGTCGTAGCAAGGCCGCTCAGTCCCGGATAGCAGCGGTCGGCGCGATCGCGGTCGCCGGCGCCCTGATCCTCACCGGCTGCGGCGACCAGACGGACAAGAGCAGCGACACCGGCAGCTCGGACACGTCCTCGGCCTCTGCCCCGCTCGCCGGCAAGCTTCCCGCCGACATCAAGAAGGCGGGCGTCGTCAAGGTGGGCTCCGACATCGCCTACCCGCCGGTCGAGTACATGGAGAACGGCAAGGCCGTCGGCATCGACCCCGACATCGCGGCCGCCCTGGGCAAGCAGCTCGGCGTCAAGTTCGAGTTCCAGAACGGCAAGTTCGACCAGCTCATCGTCGGTCTGCAGTCCAAGCGCTTCAACGCGATCATGTCGGCGATGAACGACACGAAGGACCGCCAGAACGGCGTCGACTCGGACACCGGCAAGAAGGCCGGCAACGGCATCGACTTCGTCGACTACTTCACCGCCGGCACGTCGATCCTCGTCCAGAAGGGCAACCCCAAGGGCGTCAAGTCGCTGGACGACCTGTGCGGCCAGGTGGTGGCGCTGCAGAAGGGCACCACCTCCGAGGGCATCGCCAAGGCCCAGAGCGAGAAGTGCAAGAAGGACGGCAAGAAGGCCATCACGCTGCAGACCTTCGACACCGACCCCGAGGCGCTGCTCCGCCTGAAGCAGGGCGCGTCCGTCGCCGACCTGAACGACTTCCCGGTCGCGGCCTACAACGCCAAGACCTCGGGCGGCGGCAAGGACTTCGAGGTCGTCGGGGACCAGATCGAGGCCGGCCCGTACGGCATCGGCGTCAGCAAGGAGAGCACCCAGCTCCGCGACGCGCTCCAGGCTGCCATGACCGCGATCATCGAGAACGGTGACTACGCGAAGATCCTGGAGAAGTGGAACGTCAAGGACGGCGCGGTGACCGAGGCCAAGATCAACGGCGGCTCCTGACCCTGCCTGACGCAACACTGAAGGGCAGTCACTGTGACTGACACTGTCGACAAGACTCCGGCGTCATCCGTGCCGCCGGAGCAGATCAAGGCCATCCCGGTGCGCCACTACGGCCGCTGGGTGGCCGGCGTCCTGGTCATCGTTGTACTGGCGCTGATCGGTCTCGCGTTCTCCAACGCGAACATCAACTACAGCATCATCCCGGACTACCTCACGGACTCGACCATCCTGTCCGGGGTCTGGCACACGCTGTACATCTCCGTGCTCGCGATGGCGCTGGGACTCGTGCTGGGCGTGATCCTCGCGGTCATGCGGATGTCCTCGAACCCGGTGACCAGCACCGTGTCGTGGCTGTACATCTGGTTCTTCCGCGGCACTCCGGTGCTGGTGCAGCTACTCCTCTGGTACAACATCGCGCTTGTGTTCCCCGTCCTCAACCTGGGGTTCTACAAGGACGAGATGAACCAGGTGATGACGCCGTTCCTGGCGGCTCTGCTCGGACTCGGCCTCAACGAGGCCGCGTACATGTCCGAGATCGTCCGGGCGGGTATCCAGTCCGTCGACCTGGGGCAGACGGAGGCGTCGCACGCGCTCGGCATGACCCAGGGCAAGACGCTGCGCCGGGTGATCCTCCCGCAGGCGATGCGCGTGATCGTGCCGCCCACGGGCAACGAGTTCATCAACATGCTCAAGACCTCGTCCCTGGCCTACGCGGTCCAGTTCAACGAGACCATCAAGGCGGCCACCGACATCTCCAGCACCTCGCTGGCCGTCGTGGAGATGTACTTCGTCGCATCGATCTGGTACCTGATCCTGACCAGCATCTTCAGCGTCTTCCAGTACTACCTGGAGCGCCGTTACGCCCGCGGATCGTCGCGTACCCTGCCGCCGACGCCGTTGCAGCGCCTGAGGAAGAACCTCCGTCTGTTCGGTTCCTTCCGCCGCCCGGAGGTGGCCCGATGAGCAGTCTCAGCAAGGACATCACCCCGAGCACGAGCGGCCGGCCGATGGTCAGGGCCGAGGGGGTGCACAAGTCCTTCGGGCTCGCGCACATCCTCAAGGGCATCGACCTGGAGGTGAACCCCCGCGAGGTGTTCTGCCTGATCGGTCCTTCGGGTTCCGGCAAGTCGACCTTCCTGCGGTGCATCAACCACCTGGAGAAGATCAGCGCCGGGCGCCTGTACGTCGACGGTGACCTGGTGGGATACCGCCAGAAGGGCGACAGGCTCTACGAGCTGAAGGAGCGCGAGGTAGCCGCCCAGCGGCGGGACATCGGCATGGTGTTCCAGCGCTTCAACCTCTTCCCCCACATGACGGCTGTGGAGAACGTCATGGAGGCGCCCGTACAGGTCAAGGGCGAGACCAAGGCCGTCGCCCGGGAGCGTGCGGAGCGGCTCCTCGACCGGGTGGGACTGGGTGACCGCAAGGGTCACTACCCCGCCCAGCTCTCCGGCGGCCAGCAGCAGCGCGTCGCCATCGCCCGCGCGCTGGCCATGCAGCCGAAGCTGATGCTCTTCGACGAGCCGACCTCGGCTCTCGACCCGGAGCTCGTCGGTGAGGTCCTCGACGTCATGCGGGACCTCGCGCAGGACGGCATGACCATGATCGTCGTCACCCACGAAATGGGCTTCGCCCGCGAGGTCGGCGACAGTCTGGTCTTCATGGACGACGGCGTCGTGGTCGAGTCCGGCAACCCGCGCGACGTCCTGACGGACCCGCAGCACGAGCGCACGAAGTCGTTCCTGTCGAAGGTCCTCTGACCGGGACGACGCGCTTCCGGGCGCAGGGACAAGGGGCGGTACGGGTCTCCCGTACCGCCCCTTCCTCATGCCCCCGTTCGCGCGGCCCCGCCGTCACGCCTCTCCCGCTACTTCAGCAGCGCCGGGTTCTGGATCAGCTTCGCGAGCTGGGCCCGGGTCAGCGGCGGGGTCTTCAGCAGCGGGCCGAGCCGGCCCTTGCCCTGGAAGTAGCGCAGGACGAGCACGGCCCGTTGCTTCGGCGCGAGTTCCGCGAGCGCGGCCCGCACCATGAGTCCGGTGTCGCTGTCGACCGACCGCCCCGCCACGTCCGGCACCTCGCCGTACGCGTGCTCGCGCCGCCAGAACCGGCGGCGGGCGGAGATGAAGGTGTTGACCAGCGTCTTGCGCACGTAGGCCTCGAGACTTTCGAGGCGTCCGTGCCGCCGCGCGCCGAGGACGACCTTCACCAGGGTCGTCTGGACGAGGTCCTCGGCTTCGTCGCGATTGCCGCACAGCAGATAGGCTCCCCCGAGCTCTCAGCTTCGTTCGAGCAGGGGGCACCCCCACCGGAACAGCGCCGTCCGTCTGCCCTCCACGAATGCGTGCAGAGCGGCTTCGTCGCCGCGCGTCATCCCGCCCCCTTCCCGGCCCGCGCTCGCGGACCGTCTCACCCCTCCAGTGCGACGGGAGGTGCCGCAGGACGCAGTGGAGGGGGTACGGATTCTCCGTACCGCCTCCAACAGGGCTCGCGGGGGCTCTACTTGACTGCGAGGACCAGCGCGTCCGAGGGGGAGCGCCACACCGGGCGGGCCTCGCCGAAGCCCTGTTCGCGCAGCACGCGCGCGTGCCAGTCGGCGGAGGGGGTGTCCCCGTCCGCGTGCTCGCCGTAGATCTCGAAGCGGCGGGCGGTGGGTCCGGCGAGGACCGGGTCCTGGGCGGCCACCTCCCACCATTCGGCCCAGTCGAGGGCGCCGATCCGCCTGGCCCGGTCCATTCGGGCGTGCCGCTGGGCGCGGTCGGCCGCGTTGATGCGGGGTGTCGTCTCGTCGATCATGTGGTCGGCGTTCATGAACACGCCGTCCTCGCGGACGAGTTCGGCGATCTGGCCGTAGAGGACGGTGAGGGTTTCACTGTGCAGCCAGTGCAGGGCGGTGGCGGTCAGGACGGCGTCGTACGTGTCGTACGGCAGCCGGTCGCGCCACCGGGGGTCCTTGAGGTCGGCGGTGACGAGGGAGACCCGGTCGTCGCCGGCGAAGGTGCCCTCGGCGATGGCGAGGAGGGCGGGGTCGAGGTCGACGCCGGTGCTGGTGGCCCCGGGGAGGCGGGCGAGCAGCCGGGCGGTGATGGTGCCGGTGCCGCAGGCGAGGTCGAGGACGCGGGGCTCGGGTCCGACGAGCGCCTCGGTCATGTCGAGCATCACCCGGAAGCGGTCCTCGCGGTCCGGCATGTACCACTCCTGCTGCCGGTCCCAGCTCTGCTGCCAGGCATGCCAGTCGGTTCCGGTGCCGATGGCCATGAAAGCCCCTCCTCCAGTCGACCACGTAATACCCTGTAAGTGCGATCAGCTGTTACCTGACCACCGTCACGACGATAGAGCGCCTCCGTAAGGACTACAAGTGGAACTGGCCTATTACTCGGATTACGCCGTCCGTCTCGTCAACACCGAGGAACCGGCCCGGGGCAAGGACTCACTGACCTCCGTCGAGGCCGTCCGTGACCTGTTCGGGGGCAACGCCTCGGCGGCCCGCCGCGCCGCGGAGGCCGACGTCACCCGCTTCCGTTCGGTACGGGGGCGGCTGCGCGCGGTCTTCGAGGCTGCGGCCGGCGGCGACGAGACGCTCGCCGTGGACCTGCTCAACTCGCTGCTCCTCGAATTCCCGGTGAGCCCGCAGATCTCGGGACACGACCACCGGGACGACGACGGCCGCCCGCTCTGGCACATGCATCTGGCGGATCACCCGTCGAACGCGACCGCGGGCTACGCGGCGATCGCGGCGATGGGCCTCGCCTTCCATCTGACCGAGTACGGCGTGGACCGTCTCGGCCTGTGCGAGGCCGCCCCCTGCCGCAACGCCTACCTGGACACCTCGACCAACCGCTCCCGGCGCTACTGCTCGGACCGCTGCGCGACCCGCGCCAACGTCGCGGCCTACCGCGCCCGCAAGCGCCTTGAGGCGGACCGGGCGGCGAGCACGGGCCTGGCGGCCACCAGCACCCAGCGGACGACGGCGAACGGCGACCGCTGACCCGCTGCCGGCGGCCGGAAACGGAACCGCACCTTCCCGAGGACGAGTTCCTCGGGGACGGTTCCGTAGTCGGTGCTGTCCCCGCCCGCGAACGCGTTGTCCCCGAGCACCCACCAGCCGCCCTCACGCCGTTCCGCGATCCGCTTCACGACGAGCAGGTCCTGCTGGAAGGGGTGCCGCAGGACCACGACGTCGCCCGGCCGCACTCTCGCTCCCCACTGAACGACCAGCCGATCCCCGTGCTGGAGTGTGGGCACCATCGAAGGGCCCGTCACCTCCGCCGCCCCGAACGGCAGCAGAGCCTTCCCCCGCTCGGTCTCCTGCGACAGCTCCGGCATCAACGGCACCTCCCCGGTCCTATCCTCCACCAGTCCCAGTTTCACCCCGGACTTTTGTCCTAAGCCCATGGGGGCACTCGCGAAATCCCCTCTCCCACGGAGTAATGTCCCACCTGAGAAGACGATCACGAGGAAGGACAGCTCAATGCTCTCCCGCCTGTTTGCCCCCAAGGTCAAGGTCAGCGCGCACTGCGACCTGCCCTGCGGCGTGTACGACCCGGCCCAGGCCCGCATCGAGGCGGAGTCGGTCAAGGCCGTTCAGGACAAGATGGCCGGCAACGACGACCCGCACTTCCAGGCTCGCGCCATTGTCATCAAGGAGCAGCGCGCCGAGCTCGCCAAGCACCACGTGTCGGTGCTCTGGAGCGACTACTTCAAGCCCCCGCACTTCGAGAAGTACCCGGAGCTGCACCAGCTCGTCAACGACACCCTCAAGGCCCTCTCGGCCGCGAAGGCGTCGACCGACCCGGCGACGGGACAGAAGGCGCTGGACTACATCGCCCAGATCGACAAGATCTTCTGGGAGACCAAGAAGGCCTGACCTTCGCCCGGGCCGTCCGGACCGCGTCCGCGCGGATCGCGCCGCCCTCCTGTCCGCACCCGGTCCGCGGGCCGCCGTTCCCGGCGGCCCGACGGTCCGGGTGCGTACTGCTTTCCGGGGTCGTACGGGGTGGTCGGCGTCCTCGGTCACACGGGTAGCTGGCGCATCTCGATGACCCGCAGGCCCAGGGCCTGGAACCGGGTGAGCAGTCCGTAGAGATGGGCGTCGTCGATCACGGTGCCGAAGAACAGGGTCTGTTCCTTCGTACGGACCCTGTCGAGTTCGGAAAAGGCCGAGGCGAGCGTGTCCGAAACAATGCCGGCGATGCGGAATTCGTAGCGCATACGAGCACTTCCCTCGGGGCCGGGGCGCGGGGTCCGCTGCGATGCCCTGCCATCGTCGGTCGCGCGCACCGATGTGGCATCCCCCGGTGCGGGCGACATCCGCCCACCTCGGCACGCTCCCGCTCACACCCTCGCCCCTCCACCTTCCTCCCGTGGCCCCGGCACCGTGCCCGCCGGGCACGAGAAAGGCCCGGAAAGGTCCCGAAAAAGGCCGGGGAAGTCCCGGAAGGGTGAGCGGAAGGCACTCCGCGGCACTCCCCGGAGGCGGTGCCCGCCCTTCCGCGGGTGACGCGGGGGTCCGCGGCGGCCCCTGCGCGAGCTCACCCGCGGAGGGTGATCCGGCGGGGCGGGGGGTGACCGCACTCTGGAGCCGAGGCAAGACGTCGGGCGTCAGAGAGGGCACCGCTCATGGCCTGCATCCAGCGGCAGATCCGGCCCGCGCCGGGTGTGCCGTGCTCCGGGCCCGTCCGCCACGGCCCGAAGGACCCCGGACCCGGACCGTCCTTCGCGGCGGCGTGGCCCCCGGGACCCCGGCGGCGCACGCCGTCGACGCGGCCGGCACCGCCCCCGGACGACGCCCCCGACGTCGCACCGATCACGCCGACCGCACCGGACGACGCCGTCACGGCCCGTCCCGTGTGTCCGGGGGGTCCCGCTCGCCCCCCGCCTTCGAGCGTCTGTCCGCGGCGGACACCGCGGCACCGTCACCGTCCGCCGCACCACCGCGCTCCGCGCACCGACCCGCCAGGCCCTGCCGACCGGCCGCGAACACACGACGGCCGGGCCCGGGCGGAATCCCCGAGATCGCGACCCGGCGCCCGGCGACAGTTCGATCCGCCCGACACCCAGGCAACGCTCGCGGAGATGTCGCACAACCGACAGGAGTTCGACCATGAACGGCTCGACGGTCAATCTGGCAGCGGACTACCCCCTGCTGCAGGTCTTCTGGACCACGATGTGGTTCTTCCTCTGGATCCTCTGGTTCATGCTGCTGTTCCGCGTCATCGGGGACATCTTCCGCGACGACGACCTGAACGGCTGGGGCAAGGCCGGCTGGTGCGTCTTCGTCGTCATCCTGCCCTTCCTCGGCATCTTCGTGTACCTCATCGCGCGGGGCCGCGGCATGGGTGAGCGCGAGATGAAGCGCATGCAGAAGAGCCAGGACGACATGAACGCCTACATCCGCGAGACCGCCGGCTCCTCCACCGGCAAGGCCGACGAACTGGCGAAGCTCGCGGACCTCAAGAACCACGGCCACATCACGGCCGAGGAGTTCGAGAAGGCCAAGGCCAAGGTCCTCGCCGCCTGACGGCACCGACACCCCCGCGCACGCACGGCCACCGCCGTCCCCCGGGCCAGTGATCCCCCGGGGGGCGGCGGTTCCGTGTGCCATTCTGGGGGTGTGGCGAATCCCCGACCGCTCGACGACCTGGTCCGGCTGCGGCAGGCGCGCGACCGGATGAACCGTGCGTACGCGGAGCCGTGGGACATGACCACGCTCGCGCGCACCGCGCTGATGTCGCCCG
Source organism: Streptomyces sp. NPDC005070 (assembly GCF_053600395.1). NCBI lineage: Bacteria > Bacillati > Actinomycetota > Actinomycetes > Kitasatosporales > Streptomycetaceae > Streptomyces > Streptomyces sp. NPDC005070. Next base: position 9,508 of record NZ_JBSFZS010000114.1, read on the forward strand.
GACACTTCCAGCGGAGTTTCCGGGAGGCGTTCGGCGAGACGCCGTACACCTACCTGATGACCCGCCGGATCGAGCGCGCGAAGGCGCTGCTGCGGCGCGGCGACATGACGGTGACCGAGGTGTGCTTCGCGGTGGGCTGCACCTCGCTCGGTTCGTTCAGCTCGCGGTTCACGGAGCTGGTGGGCGAGACCCCGAGCGCGTACCGGGCCCGCCCGCACGACCACGGCGCCCCCATCCCCTCCTGCGTGGCCCGCCGACTCACCCGCCCGGCCCGTCACCCCAACCCGGAGGCGGAACCGGGCAGCCGTCTTTAGGCTCGCTGTCCGGACTCACGGCCTAGGTTGGACGCATGGATCTGAAACTGTCCCAGTGCTTCATCTCCGTCGACGACCACGACAAGGCGCTCGCCTTCTACCGTGACGTGCTGGGCCTGGAGGTCCGGGGTGACGTCGGGTTCGAGGGAATGCGGTGGGTCACGGTGGGCTCGCCGCTCCAGCCGGACGTGGAGATCGTCCTGGAACCGCCGGCGGCGGACCCGGACGCCTCCCCCGCGGACAAGCAGGCCATGGCCGCCCTGCTGGCCAAGGGGATGCTGCGCGGAGTGATCTTCTCGACGACCGACTGCGACGAGCTCTTCGAGCGGGTCCGCGCCTCGGGCGCCGACGTCGTCCAGGAGCCCGAGGACCAGCCGTACGGCCTGCGGGACTGCGCGTTCCGCGACCCGGCGGGCAACCTCCTGCGCTTCACGCAGAAGCGCACGGCCGGCTGACAGGGGCGACCGGCGGCCGGGGGCGGCGCGCGGGCGGGAACGGCCGGGAGGGACACTACGTCCGTGTGTCCGCGGGCCCGAGGCGCCCGCGGAGCGAACCGTCCGACCCCTTCGAGGAGCCACCCGTGCCGTCCGCGCGCCCCCGCGTCCTGTTCGTCAGCGACCTGGCCTATCCGGCCAAGGGGCGGCGGTACTGCGACGAGGACATCGTCCTGACCTCGCGGCTGCGCGAGGAGTTCGACATCGCCGTCTGCCACCCGCTGGACGCGGCCGCGCTGATGACCGGCTTCGACGCCGTGGTCGTCCGCAACAGCGGGCCTGTCCTGCACTACCAGGCCGCGTACGACGCGTTCCGCGAACGGGCGCTCGCGGAGGGGGTCCGCGTCTACAACCAGCTCTCGGGCAAGGGGGACATGGCCGGCAAGGGCTACCTGCTGGAGCTGACCGCGGCCGGGTTCCCCGTCATCCCGACCGTCGACCGCGCCGAGGACCTGGACCTGCTGCCCGAGGCCGACCTGTACGCGGTGAAGCCGAAGCAGGGGGCCGACTCCATCGGCCTGGAGTTCGTGCCGCGCGAGAAACTCGCCGCCCTGCCGTTCGGCGACCTCCTCGTCCAGCCGCGCGTCGCGTTCCGCTACGAGGTGTCGTTCTACTTCGTCGACCACACCCTGCAATACGCCCTGTACGCGCCCGACCCGGAGCGGCGCTGGGCGCTGGAGCCCTACGAACCCACCGACGAGGACCGGGAGTTCGCGCAGCGGTTCATCGAGTGGAACGACATCGCGTACGGCATCCAGCGCGTCGACGCCTGCCGGGCCCCCGGCGGCGAGCTGCTGCTCGTCGAGCTGGAGGACCTCAACCCGTATCTCTCCCTGGACGTCCTCTCCCCCGAGGCCCGGGACGCCTTCGTCGCCCGGATGAAGACGTCGCTGCGCGCGCTGATCGCCGAGGAGGCGGGATGAACCGTACGGACGCCGCGCCGGGGAACGCCCCGGTGACCGCGGGACCGGCCGTCCGGTGGACCCACGTCTTCGTGGACCGGCCCGCGGCGGACCTCGGACGGGCCCTCGGCTTCTGGACGGCGGTCACCGGCACGAAGCTGTCCGAACCCCGGGGCGACCGGGGCGAGTTCGTGACGCTGCTGCCCGCCGAGGGCGACGCGTACGTGAAGGCGCAGGGCGTCCGGGAGGGGCCCGGGGGCGCGCACGTGTGCCTGTCCGTGGAGGACGTACCGGCGCTGGTGGAATGGTCGCTGCGGCTGGGCGCCACGGTCGTCGCGGACCACGACGGCTGGTCCGTACTGCGGTCCCCCGGAGGGCAGTTGTTCTGCGCGGTGCCGTGGAACGGCGACTCGGCGCGGCCGCCGGTGACCGAGGGACCGGACGGGGCGACGAGCCGGCTCGACCAGGTGAGCATCGACCTGGCGCCGGGTGTGTACGAGGCCGAGACCGTCTTCTGGAGCGAGCTCACGGGGTGGGAGTCCCTCCCCGGGGCGTTCCCGGAGTTCCATCTGATCAGGCCACCATCCGGACTGCCGCTGCGCATCCTGCTGCAGCGCCTCGGCACCGAACGCCCCACTTCGGCGCATCTGGACCTCGCCTGCTCGGACGTCGACGCGGTCCAAGCCCGTCACGAGGCCCTGGGGGCGACGACGGTCGGCCGGGGTGCGCGCTGGACGGTGATGCGGGACCCCGCCGGCGGCACCTACTGCCTGACCGGCCGCGATCCCGCGACGGGCTGCCTGCCCTAGGGACCGGTCGCGTAGACGCAGAGGACGGCCCTGCCATCACCCGCGCTCGGACACGCTCCGGCCCCAGGCCTCCACGTCCACGACCGCGTCCACGGCGATGGGCCCGTAGATGTGGGGGAACTCCTCTCCGCCGGGATCCATCGCCTCGAAGCGGACCGGCGCCGTGAGCCGTTCGGTGTCGATCACGAGGACCACGAGCTCGTCGGGTCCGGTGTAGGAGCCGTACACCATGGCGGCCACGGCGGGGAGTTGGCGGCGCAGCGAGCAGTGGATGAAGCCCTCCTCCTGGAGGGTCCGGCCGCGGGTGGAGATCTCGAAGGTGCCCGACGCGCGGGCCGCTTCCCACAGGGAACGCTCGGTCAGATGCAGCAGAGGTTCGGACATGCGGGCCACGCTACGACCGCAGACGCGCCGCCCGCACCTCCAAATAGCGGCGCTCGGGCAGGCTGAGGGTCTTGGCCGCGGCCGACGCGTAGGCCTCACGCGCCGCGTCCGGTTCGCCCGCCCGCTCCAGCAGATGGCCGCGCACCGCGTCCAGCCGGTGTCCGGCGGCCGACTCGCCCTCCAGCCGGTCGAGTTCGGCGAGGGCGGCGCGCGGCCCGTGCACCATGGCCACGGCCACCGCGCGGTTGAGGCGTTCGACGGGGCCGGGGACCCGGCGGACGAGGAGGTCGTACAGGCCGAGGATCTCGGTCCAGTCCGTCGCCTCCGGGGTGGGTGCCTCGTCGTGGACCGCGGCGATCGCGGCCCGGAGCGCGTAGGGACCGGCCGGACCCAGCGCCAGCGCCTCGGTCACCAGCGCCACGCCCTCCTCGATCGCCGCCCTGTCCCAGCGGGCGCGGTCCTGTTCGTCGAGGGGTACGAGTTCTCCGTGCGGGCCGGTCCGCGCGCCGCGCCGGGCGTCGGTGAGCAGCATCAGCGCGAGCAGTCCGGTCACCTCGCCGTCCTCGGGCAGCAGATGCCGGACGGTGCGGGTCAACCGGATGGCCTCGTGCGCGAGTTCGGCGCGCTGGAGCGCCGTGCCGGAGGTCGCGGTGTAGCCCTCGTTGAAGATCAGGTAGAGGGTGTGCAGGACGGCGGGAAGCCGTTCCTCCCAGTGGTCGGGGCGGGCGAGACCGACGCCCCGGATCCGCTGCTTGGCCCGGCTGATCCGCTGCGCCATGGTCGCCTCGGGCACCAGGTACGCCCGCGCGATCTCCGCCGTGGTCAGGCCGCCGACCGCGCGCAGGGTGAGCGCGATCTGCGCGGCCGGGGACAGGGCGGGGTGGCAGCAAAGGAAGAGGAGGGAGAGGGTGTCGTCCTGCGACGGGGCACGGTCCGCGCCCGGCGGCGGTGCCGTGAAGGCGTCCCGCGGTGTCAGCGCCGCGGCCTTCTCCTCCCGCAGCCGCCGTGCCTCCTCCGCGCGCAGGGCGTCGACGAGCCGCCGCGAGGCGACCTTGATCAGCCATCCGCGCGGGTTGTCAGGCACTCCCTTTCCGGGCCACTGCCGGGCGGCCGCGAGCAGCGCCTCCTGTGTGGCGTCCTCGGCCGCGTCGAAGTGCCCGTAGCGGCGGACGAGCGCGCCGAGGACCTGCGGCGCGTGGCGGCGCAGCAGGTCCTCGGTCGTGTCCCTCATCCCGCTCAGATGTCCCCGGCCCCGTCCTGGATGGGGCGGATGACGACGGGGCGACCGGTCTGGCCCTCGGGACCCGGACACCGGGTGACCCGCTCGGCGATCTCGGTGACCCGCTCCAGGCTCGCGCAGTCGACCACCCAGTAGCCGGCCATCAGCTCCTTGGTCTCGCTGTACGGGCCGTCGGTGATCACGGCCTTGCCGTCCGGGCCCAGGGACACCTGGCGGGCCCGCGCCGGGTCGGTCAGCCCCTGGGCGTCGACGAGCTCGCCGGATTCGGAGAGGTCGTCGCCGATCGCGCCCATGTAGGCGTACATGGCCTGCAGTTCCTGTTCGGTCCAGGCCGGGGACCCGGCGGCCGCCGTGCCCCGCATGGCCTCGTAGTCGGCGTGTGTGCCCTGCACCATCACCAGGTACTTCATGAGTCCGCTCCTTCGGCTTCCTCGGCTCGGACCGCCCGTGGTGGGCGGCTCTCACAGGGGACGTCGGAGCCGGCCCGTGTTTCTCTACACGTTCTCCGCGCGACTTCGCACGAGGTCGTGCCGCGAGGTGCGGTGCCCGTCAGGGCTGCTCCGCCGCGGCCTCCTCCGGCAGATCGTGCCCGTGCTCCGGTTCCCGGCCCTGCCCGTGTCCGTGCCCGGGCTCGTCCGTGCAGGCGGCGCAGTCCGGGTTGTGGCAGGGTCCGGGACCCCATTTGGGCACCCAGGCGCCCAGGGTCTTGTACCGGTGCACGATCGTGGCGACCGGTTGCGCGCATTCTGGACATACATGCTCATCCGTGCCCATGCCTTCAGGGTAGGACGGCGGACCCGCCGCTTCCTGTCGTACGTCCCGCACCGAACCCGGTCGCACAGGGCCTGACCCTAGGCCTGGGTCCGTCCCGTCGGGCGCGGCTCGCGCCACATCGGCCACATCCGCGGGCCGTCGGGCAGGTCGAGGGGGCGGCCCGCGAGCGTGAAGCCGAGCCGTTCGTACAGGGCGCGGCTGCGGGCGTTGCTCGCCTCCAGGTAGGCGGCCAGCCCCTCGCGGTCGCAGCGGTCGAGGACCGTCTCGATCAGCGCGCCGCCGAGGCCTTCGCCCTGGCGCTCCGGCGTCACCCCGATCATCCACAGGTAGGCGTGGGCCCGCCCCTCGGGGTGGATGCCGGCCGTCAGCCGGCCGATCAGCTCGACGCGTTCGTTGTCGGGGTCGACGGCCGCGCGGAGCTGCGCGGGGCCGTCCTCGTCCGCCGCGTCGCCTCGGCCGCTCTCACCGTCGCCGTCGCCGTCGTGGTTCCCGCCGGCGGGGACGGACAGCCACAGGGCGCACGCCGAGCCGTCCTCGGCCAGATCGATGCGTCCCTCGGCGAGCACGACATCGGTGAACGCCGCCATCAGCCCGGGGTGCTTCGCGCGGCGCTGCGCCGGGTCGGGGAAGACCCAGTTGCTCACCGGATCGTCCTGGAAGGCCTCGTCCAGCAGCCGGACGACCTGCTCCCGGTCCGCCTCGCCCGCCACCCGGATCGCCACACCCATGACCAGCCCCGCCCTTCGCCCCAACCAGCCTCGACCGTACGGCGGTTGAGCCTAATACGCCCGTGCGTCGGCACACCGACCCCGGGGTGTGCCGAGCCGGGTCCCGGGGGTTCGGCACAGGGGTTCGCGGGGGTGCGGGGCCCGCACGCCGTGGGGCCGTGCGGGGCCCGCCTCCGGAGCCCAGCTCCGCACGGATGAGGTTCCGTGCGGAGCCCGGGGTTCCGGGGTCCTCGACCGGCCTGCCGGGCCGGTCAGTTGCTGCGGCGCGTTACGAACTCGGCGAGGGCGAGAAGGCCGCCCGCCGCCTCGGGGTCGGGAACCGCGCGGGACAGTTCGTGCATCGCCCGCGACATCCGGTCGGCCGCCTGGACCTGTGCCCAGTCCCGCCCGCCCGCCCGCTCGACGGCCAGCGCCGTGCGTTCCAGCTCTCCTTCCCGGTAGGGCGCCGCGTACAGCTCGGCGAGTTCGGCGGCCGCCGGGGTGCCCGAGGTGAGCGCGGCGACCACGGGCAGCGACTTCTTGCGGACGGCGAGGTCCGCCCCGGCCGGTTTGCCGGTGCGGCCGGGGTCTCCCCAGATCCCGATCACGTCGTCGATGAGCTGGAAGGCGAGCCCCGCCTCCCGGCCGAACGCGTCGAGCGCCTCGACGTCCTCGGGGCCGGCCCCCGCGTACAGCCCCCCGATGGCGCAGGCGCTGCCGAGCAGGGCGCCCGTCTTCGCCTCGGCCATGGCGAGGCACTCGTCGAGGGTGACCTCGTCCGGGCCGAGCTTCTCCATGGCCGTGTCCGTGTGCTGTCCGGCGCACAGTTCGACGACGCAGCCCGCGAGCCGGGCGGCGGCCGCCGAGGACGCGGGGTGCGGGTCCTCGGCGAGCATCCGCAGGGCCAGGGCCTGCAGGGCGTCCCCGGCGAGGATCGCGTCGGCGTCGCCGAACACGGTCCACGCGGTGGGGCGGTGTCTGCGGGTGGTGTCCCGGTCCATCACGTCGTCGTGCAGCAGGGTGAAGTTGTGGATCAGCTCCACCGCCGCGGCCGCCCGTACGGCCGCCGTGTGCTGTCCGCCGAGAGCCTGGACCGCGCTCAGCACGAGCGCGGGCCGGATGGCTTTGCCGGCGTTCCCCGCCCCGGGAGTGCCGTCCGCCTGCTCCCACCCGAAGTGGTAGAGCGCGATCCGGCGCATCGAGCCCGGCAGCGAGTCGACGGCCCGGCGCAGTTCGGGGTCGACGCACGCCCGCGCCCGCTCCAGGACGACCGCCGCCTCCGAGACGTCCACCGGCCCCGGCGAGCCCGGTCCTTCCGCGGGCCTCGCGCCGGGAAGGCGTCGGTCCGCGGGCCCCGGCGGACGCCGTCCGCCGGGAACCCCGGCCGGTCCCTGCCGCGTCCGGGTCGTCACCGCCATCGGCCGATCTCGACGTTCTCCAGGATGCCGAGCGCGTCCGGCACGAGCACCGCGGCCGAGTAGTACGCCGTCACCAGGTAGGAGATGACCGCCTGTTCGTTGATGCCCATGAACCGCACCGACAGGCTCGGCTCGATCTCGTCCGGGATGCCCGCCTGCTGGAGTCCGACCACTCCCTGTTCGGCCTCGCCGGTACGCATGGCGATGATCGAGGTCGTACGGGCGTCGCTGACCGGGATCTTGTTGCACGGGAAGATCGGCACCCCGCGCCAGGTCGGGATGCGGTTGCCGGCCACCTCGATGCTCTCGGGGACGAGCCCGCGCTTGTTCAGTTCGCGGCCGAACGCGGAGATCGCGCGCGGATGGGCGAGGAACAGCTTGGTGCCACGGCGGCGGCTGAGCAGTTCGTCCATGTCGTCCGGGCCCGGCACGCCGTCGTGCGGCTGGAGCCGCTGGTCGTACTCGCAGTTGTTGAGCATGCCGAACTCGCGGTTGTTGATGAGTTCGTGCTCCTGGCGCTCCTTCAACGCCTCCACGGTGAGCCGCAACTGCTGCTCGGTCTGGTTCATCGGCTGGTTGTAGAGGTCGGCCACACGGGTGTGCAGCCGCAGGACGGTCTGGGCGATGCTCAGTTCGTACTCGCGCGGGGACGCCTCGTAGTCCACGAAGGTGCCCGGGATGTCCTGCTCGCCGGTGTGGCCGGCCGCGAGGTCGATCTCCTTCTCGCCGTACTTGTTGGTGCGCTGCGAGGGAATCGCGCGCAGTTCCCGGAGGTGTTCGTTCAGGGACTCGGAGCGCTCCGCCACCTGTTCGAGGTCCTGGCGGGGCAGCACGAGCACGGTCACCGCCGTCACCGCGCGGGCCGTGTACTCCCAGATGGCCTCCGGGTCGATGAGTGCCTGTTCGCCGAAGTACGCGCCGTCGGCGAGGACACCGAGCACCGCGTCGCCCCCGTAGGGACCGGTGCCGATCTTCTCGACCCTGCCGTGCGCCAGGAGGAACACCTCCTCGGCCCGGTTGCCGAACGAGGCCAGCACCTCGCCCGGGGCGAACTCCCGCTGCTGGCACCGCTGGGCGAGCTCGCCCAGCACGTCGTGATCCTCGTACGACCGCAGCACGGACAGTTCTCCGAGCTCCGCGGGGATGACCTGGACGCGGTCCCCGGTCTTGACGAACGTCACGCGGCCGTCGCCCACCGAGTAGCTGAGCCGCCGGTTCACGCGGTACGTGCCACCCTGCACGTTCACCCACGGAAGCATGCGCAGCAGCCACCGCGAGCTGATCTCCTGCATCTGTGGCGCGGACTTGGTGGTGGTGGCCAGGTTCCGCGCGGCTGATGTGCCGAGACTCTGCTGCGGACGGTTCTGCTCCGCGCGGACCTCTTCGCCTACCGACATGAAAATTGCCCTCCCGGTCGTGCACTGATCTTCACGGCCAAGCCTTTCATCACGGAGTGTGCTGATGCCATTACACGAATGAGGGGGAATGGGTCACTCCGGAACTGGGCAGAGAGGGTGATTCCGCTCCGTCCCGGGGTTGACCGGATCGGCTCGCACGCTGTGCGAACGGCTGGTTCCGGCCACCCGGCCGGATATAGAAGCTGCGGTACGAGACGGCCGCGGCAGGGCGGCCGGCGTACAGCGCGAAGGAGTCGGCCATGGCATCGCCCATGTCCGCGGGCAGGTTCTTGGACCGGATCAGGGACGAAGGCGTCCACGTCGTCGAGGTCGGCGACTGGGAGCACCACAACCGCAATCACAAAGGTCCGTGGGGCCCGGTCCACGGGGTGATGATCCACCACACGGTGACCTCGGGCAGCGCGCCCACGGTCGGGCTGTGCCGCGAGGGCCGCGAGGACCTGCCCGGACCGCTGTGCCACGGGGTCATCACCAAGGACGGCGTCGTGCACCTGGTCGGCTACGGCCGCGCCAACCACGCCGGTCTCGGCGACGACGACGTGCTGCGCGCGGTGATCGCCGAGAAGGCGCTGCCGCACGACAACGAGGCGAACACCGACGGCAACCGTCACTTCTACGGCTTCGAGTGCGAGAACCTCGGCGACGGCCAGGACCCGTGGCCCGAGGCGCAGCTCGACGCCATCGCCAAGGTCTCCGCCGCGATCTGCCGGTTCCACGGCTGGACGGAACGCTCGGTCATCGGCCACCTGGAGTGGCAGCCGGGGAAGGTGGACCCGCGGGGCTTCACGATGAACTCCCTGCGGGCGCGCGTCCGCGAACTGCTGAAGTGACCTGACACCGAGGTCCGCCACGAGCACCCGAAGCGGACGGCCGACGCCAGGGGCCCCGCGCGGCCGACGCCAGGGCCGGGCGACGGCCGCACCCCGGCCCCGGCCCGAGCGTCCGGCCGTCCGTCGGGCCCCCGCGTCCGGCCACAGCCCGAGCCCCCCGTCCGACCGTCCACAGTTCACAGACCCCCGCGTCCGGACGTCCGCCGGGCCCGCGTCCAGCTACCCCGTCCCACTCCTCCGGCCGTCCGTCGCCCCCGTCCGGCTGTTCCCGGACAGGTGTCCGACAATGAACGGGTGATCAGTCCTGACGTCCCGCCCGGTTCCGGCGGCCCGGTGCCGCGGCTTCCGTCGCCCGTGGCGGAGGTCGTGGATTCCCGGTTCGCGCGTCGGGGGGTCGGGCTGGTGGTGAAGCGGGACGATCTGATCCACCCGGAGCTGATCGGCAACAAGTGGCGCAAGCTGACGCCGAACCTCGAAGCGGCGGCGGGCCGCACGCTGGTCACCTTCGGCGGGGCGTACTCGAACCATCTGCGCGCGACCGCCGCCGCGGGCCGTCTCCTCGGGCAGCCCACCGTGGGCGTGGTCCGCGGCCAGGAGCTGGCCGACCGCCCCCTGAACCCCTCACTTGCCCGCTGCGCCGCCGACGGCATGCGCCTCCACTTCGTCGACAGATCGACGTACCGGCACAAGACGGAACCCGGCACTCTGGCCGGGATCCTGCGCGCGGCCGACGCCGAGGACGCGTACGTGGTGCCCGAAGGCGGCAGCAACGCCCTCGCCGTACGCGGCTGCCGGGCCCTCGGCGAGGAACTGCGGGACGAGGACGGCATCGACGTGGCCGCCCTCGCCTGCGGCACCGGCGGCACCCTCGCCGGGATGGCCGCGGGTCTCGCCCCCGGCCAGCGTGCGCTGGGCATCCCGGTCCTGCGCGGCGGCTTCCTCGACGCCGGCACGACGGCTCTCCAGAGGGACGCGTTCGGCGGCCGGCGCGGAACCTGGTCCCTCGACGACCGCTTCCACTTCGGCGGCTACGCCCGCACCACACCCGAACTCGACGCCTTCGCCGAGGACTTCGAGCAGCGGCACGGACTGCCCGTCGAACGTCTCTATGTCGCCAAGATGCTCTACGGACTTGTCGCCCTCGCCGGGGAAGGGGCGTTCCCGCGCGGTACGACGGTGGCGGCGGTGATCACCGGAGCGCCGTTCCCCGCCCCGGGGAGCCGGCCTCAGGCCGCTTCCCGGTAGGCCGCCGCCTCCTCCAGGTCCAGCCGGCGCAGCAGCGTGCGCAGCATCTCGTCGTCGATGTAGCGGAAGTCGCGCAGCTTGACGAAGACGTCGCGCTCGGCGCCGATCATCTCGCGGGAGAGACGGCGGTAGGTGTCGTCCGCGGTCTCACCGGTGACCGGGTTGACCGCGCCGAGCCGCTCCCAGACGGCGTTGCGGCGCCGCTCCAGGACCGAGCGCAGGCGTTCGGCGAGCGGCGGCGGCAGGGCGTTGCGCTCGTCGGTGAGGAGTTCGTCGAGGCGCTCCTCGGCGGCGCGGGAGGCCTGCGCCTGGGCGTTGGCCTCGGCGAGCGTCTCGGCCTGGGTGTCGCGTCCCGGCAGTTTCAGGAGCCGGATGAGCGGGGGCAGGGTCAGTCCCTGCACGACCAGGGTGCCGATGACGGTGGTGAAGGTCAGGAAGAGGATCAGGTTGCGCCCGGGGAAGGGATCGCCGCCGTCGACGGTGAGCGGGACGGAGAAGGCGATGGCGAGCGAGACGACGCCGCGCATGCCGGCCCAGCCGATGACGAACGGCGCCTTCCAGGTGGGGTTGGCCTCGCGTTCGCGGATGCGCGCCGACAGCAGGCGGGGCAGGAAGGTGGCGGGGTACACCCACAGGAAGCGGGTCGCGACGACGACCAGGAAGAGGGCGATGGCGTACCAGGCGGCGGTCGTCCCCGCGTAGGCGCCGAGGCCCTTGAGGACGACCGGGAGCTGGAGTCCGATCAGCGCGAACACCGCGGACTCCAGGACGAACGCGACCATCTTCCACACCGCCTCCTCCTGGAGCCGGGTCGCGAAGTCCACCTCCCAGGAGCGGTGCCCGAGGTAGAGCGCGACGACGACCACCGCGAGCACTCCGGAGGCGTGGAACTGCTCGGCGATGCCGTAGGCGACGAAGGGGATCAGCAGGGAGAGGGTGTTCTGCAGGAGCGCTTCGTTCATGTGGGTGCGCAGCCAGTGGATGGGGATCATCAGCACGAGTCCGACGGCGACCCCGCCGACCGCCGCGAGCAGGAACTCGCCGATGCCGCCCGCCCAGGTCGCGCCCTCGCCGACGGCCGCGGCGAGCGCCACCTTGTAGGCGGTGATCGCGGTCGCGTCGTTCACGAGGGACTCGCCCTGCAGGATGGTGGTGATCCGTGAGGGCAGGCCCACCCGGCGCGCCACGGCCGTGGCGGCCACCGCGTCCGGCGGCGCGACCACGGCGCCGAGGACGAGCGCCGCGGGGAGTGGCAGGCCGGGAACGAGCAGATAGGCGGCCCAGCCGACCGCGAGGGTCGCGAAGAGGACGTAGCCGACCGACAGCAGCGCGACCGGCCTGAACTGGGCCCTGAGGTCGAGATAGGAGCTGTCGGTGGCCGCCGTGTACAGCAGCGGCGGCAGCACCAGCGGGAGCACGATGTCGGGGTCGAGTTCGTAGGCGGGCACCCCGGGCACGTACGAGACCAGCAGCGCCACGGCGACGATCAGCAGGGGTGCCGGGACCGGGGTGCGGCGGGCGGCCCCGGCGACCGCCGCACTCCCCGCGACCAGCAACAGCAGTGGCAACACATCCATCGTCTTCCGCCCGCCCTCTTTTTTCCGCGCGGTCTCCCGCACGCCCGACAATTCCGCGCGGCATCCCGCACGCCCGACGTAACCTGGCAATCATGAAACAGTGCACGCACACCGACGCGCTGCCGCAGCCCGAACCCGGCCCCGGGAGCGAGACCTGCCTGGAGTGCGTGGCCGCCGGCACCCACCCGGTGCAGCTCCGGCTGTGTCTGGAGTGCGGGCATCTCGCCTGTTGTGACTCCTCACCGCTGCGGCACGCCTCGGAGCACCACAAGGACACCGGACATCCGATCATGCGCACGTTCGAGCAGGGGGAGACCTGGCGTTGGTGTTTCGTGGACCACGTCCTCGTCTGAGCCGTGGATCACGTACGCGTGAGCCGTGGATCACGTACGCGCGTGACTCACGATCCGGACGGTTCGAGCGTCTGACGTCTGGGTACGTCAACCCGGCGCGCGCTCTTCCTATTTGGGGCCGCAGACCTCTAGCCACTGTCCGTACTCATGGGCTTACTATGAGTGACAGCAAGGGGCGGGGTCCCCAGGACAGGAAAGTCGGGAGCGCGGTAGCGTCACCGCTGTACGACGTAGCGCGTTACCCCGGGGGGCGACCCTCGGCCCCCGAAAGAGCTCGAATGAGCTTGTACCACCATGGAGGTGAGGGTGTCCCAGATCGCAGGCGAGCCCGCGACGAAGGACTTCGTGGAAGTCCGGCTGCCCGCCGCGGGTGCCTACCTGTCGGTACTGCGCACGGCCACGGCCGGGCTGGCGGCCCGTTTGGACTTCACCCTCGACGAGATCGAGGATCTGCGCATCGCGGTGGACGAGGCCTGCGCGATCCTGCTGCAGCAGGCCGTCCCCGGTTCGGTGCTCAGCTGTGTCTTCCGGCTGATCGACGACTCACTGGAGGTCACGGTCTCGGCGCCGACCACCGACGGTCACGCTCCGTCACGTGACACCTTCGCGTGGACCGTCCTGTCGGCTCTCGCGGGCAAGGTCGATTCCACCGTCGCCGAGGACAAGACCGTTTCGATCAGTCTCTACAAACAACGCGGCGCGGGACCCGGGCCGGCGTGAGGAACGGGGACGGGCCGGTGCGGGACGAAGAGCGCGGCACTCGGGAGCCTCCCGCGGAGCGCGCCGACGGTCCGGGCGGGCCGCGGCACACGGCGGACGGCGTCGACGGCATCCCCGAACAGGCCCGGCCGCATCCGGAGATCGGCGTCTCCTCGGCGGCAGCGGCGCAGCCGGGAGCCTTCCCCGTCCGGGGAGGTCCCCCCGGTTCGAGCGCGGCCGAGGACACGGGGGAAGAGCCTCGAGCTCGGGAAATGGTGACGGGCGGGACTATGAGCGAGCACGAGCGAAACGCGGAGCAGAACGTGCAGGGCGCGCAGCACGAGCGAGAGCCTGAGCAGGGCGCGCAGGGTGTACAGGCCGTGGAGGAAGAAGCCCAGCAGATCCTGCACGGGCAGCGCGAGCGGCCCATCCGGCACGACCTGCAGGACCGCAGCGGGGCGCGGGCGATGTTCGTCGAGCTGCGCAAGCTGCAGGACGGCAGCGCCGAGTACGCGGAGCTGCGCAACCAGCTCGTCCGCATGCATCTGCCGCTCGTCGAGCACCTGGCCCGCCGCTTCCGCAACCGCGGGGAGCCGCTGGACGACCTGACGCAGGTCGCGACGATCGGGCTGATCAAGTCGGTCGACCGGTTCGACCCGGAGCGCGGTGTCGAGTTCTCGACGTACGCGACCCCGACGGTGGTCGGCGAGATCAAGCGGCACTTCCGCGACAAGGGCTGGGCGGTGCGTGTGCCGCGCCGTCTCCAGGAGCTGCGCCTCGCCCTGACCACGGCCACCGCGGAGCTCTCCCAGCTCCACGGCCGCTCCCCGACGGTCCACGAGCTGGCCGAGAAGCTGGCCATCTCGGAGGAGGAGGTCCTGGAGGGCCTGGAGTCCGCCAACGCGTACTCCACGCTGTCCCTGGACGTCCCCGACACGGACGACGAGTCCCCGGCGGTCGCGGACACGCTGGGCGCCGAGGACGAGGCGCTGGAGGGCGTCGAGTACCGCGAGTCGCTCAAGCCGCTGCTGGAGGACCTGCCCCCGCGGGAGAAGCGGATCCTGCTCCTTCGCTTCTTCGGCAACATGACGCAGTCGCAGATCGCGCAGGAGGTCGGCATCTCGCAGATGCACGTCTCGCGGCTGCTGGCCCGCACGCTGGCCCAGCTCCGGGAGAAGCTCCTCGTCGAGGAGTGAGCCGCGCCGGTTCCCGCGGTGCGCGCCGGGAAGCGCGTCCCGCTACTTCTCGTCGTGCACGTCGCCGCCGGGCCCTCGGATTCCGAGGGCCCGCGTCGTTTCCGGGTTCGCCAGCAGTACCAGGGACGTCAGCGCGACCACCGCGAGGGCGATGCCGGCGGGGATCGCGACGCTGTCGGCCTGGAGCAGGGTGTAGGCGACGGGCAGCGCCAGGATCTGGGTGGCGAGGGCCGGGCCCCGGCTCCAGGCGCGGCGCAGCAGCAGTCCGCGGGCGGCGAGCAGCGGCAGCAGCGCGAGCGCGATCAGCGTGACGCCGCCGGTGACGGCCTGCGTCCGGTTGTCGGGGTCGCCGGTGAGGCCGAGGACGAGAATGCAGACGCCGCCCGCCACGAGGGCGGCCCCTTCCAGCGCGGACAGCGCCGCGGCGGCGGTCAGCCGTCCGGGGCGGGCGTCGGAGTGGGGGGCGTCAGGGGTGGGATTCTGCTCACGGCTCACCCCCGAAGCGTAGCCGCCGGCATCGGCGGCCCGGGTACCCCGGGACCGGGAACCGCACGGTCCCGGAGGTCGCGCCGGGTCGATTCCGCGCACCGGTGCCACCTGCGGACTCTTACTGGATCCCTACCTCGGTCTGGGACGAGTACCACCCAGTAGGTACGCTGCATCGCATGCGTGCACTTCTTGTGGTCAATCCGGCGGCAACCACCACCAGTGCGCGTACGCGTGACGTCTTGATCCACGCGTTGGCCAGTGAGATGAAACTCGAAGTGGTCATGACCGAGTACCGCGGGCACGCCCGGGACGTCGGCCGGCAGGCAGCGGACAGCGACGACATAGACCTGGTCGTGGCCCTCGGCGGGGACGGCACGGTCAACGAGGTCGTGAACGGTCTCCTGCACCGGGGCCCCGACCCCGAGCGCCTGCCCGGCCTCGCCGTGGTCCCCGGCGGCTCCACCAACGTCTTCGCCCGCGCCCTGGGCCTGCCGAACGACGCCGTGGAGGCGACCGGCGCCCTGCTGGACGCGCTGCGCGAGGAGCGCGAGCGCACGGTCGGCCTC
>NZ_JBSFZS010000115.1:0-24294 GCF_053600395.1 Streptomyces sp. NPDC005070
CCTCCCCCACGCCTCCGTCCTCGCGCCCGTGTTCCCTCCCGCCCGTCCTGGCCCGACCCTGGCCTTCGGGGGGGGCGCGCGCACCACCCGGAGGCCGGAGCGGGTACCGGGATCGAGGAGTGCGAGCGTGGGCGTACGCGGGCGGGGCGCCGTTCTGGTGACCGGTGGCAGCGGGTTCGTGGGAAGCCATCTGGTGCGGCGGCTGCTGGAACGGGGCTACCGCGTCCACAGCACCGTACGGGCGACCGCGAACGCGGCGAAGGTGCTGCCGCTGCGGGAGATGCAGGAGGACTTTCCCGGGAGGCTCGAGCTGTTCGAGGCCGATCTGCTGGCCGACGGGTCCTTCGACGGGGCGATGCGGGGCTGCCGCGTGGTCTTCCACGTGGCGTCGCCGTTCCTGATGCCGGAGAAGATCAAGGACGGCCACCGGGACATGGTCGACCCCGCCCTGCTCGGCACCCGCAATGTGCTGGGCGCGGTGGAACGGACACCGACGGTCGAGAAGGTGGTCCTCACCTCCACCGTCGGCGCCGTCTTCGGCGACTACATCGACGTCCGGAGCATGGACGGCGGCGTCCTGTCGGAGAAGTACTTCAACACCACCAGCACGGTCGAGAACAACCCGTACCACTACGCGAAGACGCTCGCGGAGCGCGAGGCGTGGGCGGCGGAGGCGGCCCAGGACCGCTGGCGTCTGGTGTCCGTCAACCCCGGTCTGGTCCTCGGTCCGTCCCTCACCCCCGCCTCGGAATCCGGCAGCCTCTTCGTGCTGGACGAACTGTTCAAGGGCTACTTCTTCTACGGCGCACCCGATTTCAGTTTCACCACGGCGGACGTCCGCGAGGTCGCGGACGCGCACATCGCGGCGGCGGAACACGACGGCGCCAAGGGCCGCTACATCGTCGCGGCCGAGACTATGACGTCCTTCCACGACATGGCGCGCGTCATCCGCGCCCGGTACCCCCGATCCCTGCGGCTGCCCCGCACCGCGCTCCCGCACTGGCCGGTCCGCATCCTCGGCCCGGCGTTCGGACTGACCCAGGACTACATCCGCAAACACCTCGGCATCCGGTTCCGCGTGGACAACAGCCGCAGCGTGCGGGAACTGGGGATCACCTACCGCCCGGTCGAGGAGACCCTGCTCGACCACTACGAGAGCTGGAGGCACCGCAGGACGTGACGAGTCCCACGTCCGGGCCGCTGTTCAGAACGACCAGGTAGGCTTCCCGGCGGGCGCTGAGGGGAAGCGCACCTCGGTGATCATGAGAAACGCGGTCGCCCGGTCACGTACACCGAAACGGGAGGAACCGGCGTTGCACGTCCAGGACTGGCTCGAGACGGTGCCGGCGGTCAGTATCTACGCGCTCGTG
Organism: Streptomyces sp. NPDC005070; assembly: GCF_053600395.1. NCBI lineage: Bacteria > Bacillati > Actinomycetota > Actinomycetes > Kitasatosporales > Streptomycetaceae > Streptomyces > Streptomyces sp. NPDC005070. The sequence goes on from NZ_JBSFZS010000115.1 coordinate 1,371, forward strand.
GCCCTGGTCATCGGCCTGGAGAGCCTGGGCATCCCGTTGCCCGGTGAGATCGTCCTGGTCTCGGCGGCGCTGCTCTCCTCGCAGCACGACGGCATCAACCCCGTCATCCTCGGTGTCTGCGCGAGCCTCGGGGCGATCATCGGCGACTCCATCGGCTACGCCATCGGACGCAAGGGCGGACGCCCGCTGCTCGCCTGGCTCGGCGCGAAGTTCCCCAGACACTTCGGCGAGGCCCATGTCGCCACGGCCGAGCGTTCCTTCCAGAAGTGGGGCATGTGGGCCGTCTTCTTCGGCCGCTTCATCGCCCTGCTGCGCATCTTCGCGGGCCCGCTCGCCGGTGTGCTGCGGATGCCGTACTGGAAGTTCCTGATCGCCAACGTCCTCGGCGGCATCATCTGGGCCGGCGGCACCACCGCCGTCATCTACTACGTCGGCGTCGTCGCCGAGGATTGGCTGAAGCGCTTCTCCTACCTCGGCCTGGTCGCCGCGGCGCTCGTCGGTGTCGCCTCGATGCTGATCGTCCGCCGCAAGGCCAAGAAGGCCGCGGCGGAGCACAGCACGGCGAAGACGGAGCCCGTCCCCGCCGCCGACTAGCGCGGCTGCCCGTACGGTGCCGTGGTGCGAACGCCCGCAAGCGCGGCGCGGGGCCGCTCGGGGCCGCCCGCACGGACCTACTCGTGGATCTCGCGGTGTGCCTTCGCCAGTTCCACGTAGAAGACACCGTTCAGGGAGAGACCCTCGCGCTCCTCGTCGGTCAGCGGGCGCTTGACCTTCGCGGGGACACCCGCGACGAGTGAGCCCGGCGGGACCCGCATCCCCTGCGGCACCAGCGCCTGCGCGGCCACCAGCGAGCCGGCCCCGATCACGGCGCCGTTGAGCACCGTCGCCCCCATGCCGATCAGACAGTCGTCCTCCACGGTGGCGCCGTGCAGCACGGCGTTGTGACCGACGGAGACCCGTTCCCCGACGGTGATCGGGAAACCGGGGTCGACATGCAGACTGCAGTTGTCCTGCACATTGCTGCCGGCGCCGATGACGATCGGACCGCAGTCGGCCCGCAGCACCGCGCCGTACCAGACACTCGCGCCCGCCCCCAGCGTGACGTCTCCGATGACCACGGAGGTCGGGGAGACGAACGCCTCCGGGTCCACCCGCGGATCCTTGCCGCCGATCCCCTTGATCAGCGCCTGATGCGTCGTCACCGTGTCACCGTCTCGTCGTTTCGTGGTCGGGCCTTCCGAGTACACCGGCACCGTATGTCATGGCCCCCGCGTGCCTCCGGTGGGGCGAAGATCACAGGCGCCCGGCCCCGTCCGCATGCCCCGCGCTGAGTACCGTGAGCGGGTGTCCAGGAGCAAGAACACGTTCTCATCATGGCGGCGACGCCTCGCGCAGCGCGCCGTCCACGCGGGCTGGGCCTGGATGCGGCGCGCCGGTACGGTCTCGGCCGAGCAGCCGGGCCGCTTCCGCTTCGGCGCCATCGGGGAGAACACCCGACTGGCCTTCCCGCTGGGCACGGTCTTCGGCGAACCCTGGATCCACCTCGGCTCGTACTGCATCGTCGCCGAGCAGGTCACGCTGACCGCGGGCCTGATGCCCGATCTGGACCTCGGCCCAGACCCGATCCTGCGCATCGGGAACGGCGTGGTGCTCGGCCGCGGCAGCCATGTCATCGCCGACACGACGGTCACGATCGGCGACGACTGCTACTTCGGGCCCTATGTGTACGTCACCTCCACGAACCACTCGTACGACGATCCGCACGAACCCATCGGCAAGCAGTGGCCGCGGATGGAGCCCGTGGAGATCGGGCCCGGCTGCTGGATCGGGACCAACGCCGTGATCCTTCCGGGCGCGCGGATCGGCCGGAACGTCGTGGTCGCCGCGGGTGCGGTGGTACGCGGTGCGGTGCCGGACCACTCCGTCGTCGCCGGAGCCCCCGCGAAGGTCGTCCGGCGGTGGGACCCCGTCTCCGGATGGCAGCCGCCGCTGCGCACACCGCCGCCGGTGCCGATTCCCGACGGGGTGACCCCCGAGCAGTTGCAGGCGCTCTCGGAACTGGACGAGGAGACGATCGCACGGCTCGCGGAGCTGGAGCTCGACCCGCGGGACGCGGCCGAGGACGTGCACGCGCAGTCGGGGGACGTCCGCGCCGAGTCCTGACCGGGAATGACGGACGGGCGACGGACGGGCCGCGACTGCCGAGGCCCGCTCCGGGAGCCGTGGACGGGCCGCCGCCCTGGAGGAGCGTCGTACCCGATGGCGGAAAGCGGCTCGGCCGGTCCGGAACCGGCTCAGCCGGTCGCCAGCAGCACCGTTCCGACCAGGGCCAGCGCCGCTCCCGTGGCCTGCACCCCGCGCAGCCGTTCCCTGAGGACACCGCGCGCGGCCAGGGCCGTGACCACCGGGTAGAGCGAGGCGAGGACGGCGGCGACGGTGACCGGGCCGTGCTGGGCGGCGACGGAGTACGTGCCGTTGGCCGCGACGTCGGCCAGGCCCACGAAGGCGAGCGCGGGCAGGGAGGCCCAGGGGAAGCCGCTCTCGGGAAGGGCCGCGCCGCCGCGCCGGACGGAGACGGCCAGGGCCGCGCCGCCGGTGACGACATTGGTCAGGCGCTGCACGAACAGCGCCAGGAAGAGCCCCGTGACCGACGACGACGCCTCCGCGATCAGCGCGAACACCGTGCCGAAGCCGGCGGCCGCGATCAGGGTCAGGAGGATCGCCTGCCGCTGCACCGGCGCTCCCCGGAGCTGGGGCCCGCCCGCGAGGACGACACCCGCGACGGCGACCGCGATGCCCGCGATCTGGATCAGGCCCGGGCGCTCCCCGAGGAACAGGCCGACGCCGATGGGGACGGCCACGGCCAGTGAGCCGAGCGGCGAGACCACGCCCATCGGCCCGAGCGCGAGCGCCTTGTAGAAGGAGAGCAACGCGACCGGGCCCACCAGGCCCGCGGCGACCGCGAACCACAGCTCCGGTCCCGCCGCGCTCCAGCCGCCGGTGGCCAGCACGATCGCGCCTAGGACCACCGCCGCGATCGACTGGGAGGCGACGACCACCGTGAGCGCGGGCGTGCGCCGGGTCAGCAGACCTCCGCCGAAGTCGGCCAGGCCCCACAGGAGGCTGGTGGCCAGGGCGAAGAGTGCTGTCACGGGGGGCCTCGCAGTACAGTTCGGTGAACGATCAGGTGCATCACACGATAGTTCACCTGATTGAACTCTGTCATTCAAAATATTGGACGGAATGTGTCGGATCTCGACCTGCTGACTCAATCCCTGGCGCGCAATGTGAAGCGCTGGCGCACCGAGCGCGGCTTCACCCTGGAGGCGCTCGCCGCTCGCGCCGGAGTCAGCCGTGGCATGCTCATCCAGATCGAGCAGGCCAGGACCAACCCCAGTCTGGGTACCGTCGTCAAGATCGGTGACGCGCTCGGCGTCAGCATCACCACCCTCCTCGACTACGAGCAGGGGCCCAGGGTCCGGATCGTCCCGGCCGACCAGGCCGTACGCCTGTGGCACACCGACGCGGGCAGCTACAACCGGCTGCTGGCCGGCACGGAGGCGCCCGGCCCGCTGGAGATGTGGGACTGGCGGCTCATGCCGGGCGACGGCAGCCCTTCCGACCCGCACCCCGCCGGCACCGTCGAGCTCGTGCATGTCATCTCGGGCGACCTGACCCTCACCGTGGACGGCGTCGATCACCACGTCCCCGAGGGGGCGAGCGCGTCGTTCGAGGCCGACACCCCGCACACGTACGCCAACCAGGGCGAGATCCCGGTCGAGATGGTCATGGCCGTGTCGGTCCCGCTCGTGCACTGAGGCCCGGCGGCTCCGCGTCGGGCGGGTCCGCGGGGCTGTTAGCGTGCCGTCATGCGCGCACCCATCGGACACTTCGACCACGCCTCCCCGGCCCCCGATCGCCTGGACGAGCTCGTCCGCCCCGTCGCGGACGCGGTGCGCGGGTGGAGCGGCGGCACCCCCGCCGAGCAGATCGTCTACGTCGAGACGAACCCCGAGTGGGCCGACACCGCCGTCTTCGTCGAGCACTACGGCAAGGAGCTGCTCGACACGTCCGCCAACTGCGTGGTCGTCGCGGGCAAGCGGGGCGGCGAGACCACGCTCGCCGCGTGTCTCGTGCTGTCCACCACCCGCGTCGACGTCAACGGCGTCGTACGCCGTCAACTGGGCGCCCGGAAGGCCTCGTTCGCCCCGATGGACCTCGCTACCGGCGAGACCGGCATGGAGTACGGCGGCATCACCCCCGTCGGACTCCCGGGCGACTGGCCGGTGTTGATCGACTCGGCCGTCGTGGAGCTGCCGTACGTGCTGGTGGGCAGCGGCCGCCGAAGCGGCAAACTCCTGGTGCCGGGCAAGGCGTTCGCCGAACTGCCGAACGCCGTGGTGCTGGAGGGACTGGGCATCGCCGGATGACACCCGTCCACCCGTGAGGGGTGCCTGCCCGGCGGGCCCGCTGTCCCTCGTCGGCGAAGCGGGGCCTCCGCCGGGTACGAGATCCGGCCGGGCGGCGTCGGTCGTTCACGCGGGGCCGTCCGGGTGCCGTCGGTCGTTCACACGGCGGCGTGGTGGGCGAGCCCCCGGTGTGGATCCGCTTCACCGGGTGCCCGGGCGGGATCGGCGTGGACCAGAGCGGCGGTCAGCCTCGGTACGGCGTGCAGCAGGGCGTGTTCGGCGTTCACGGAGATGTCGTGGGCGTGCCGCACGGTCGCCTCGCCGTCCACCACGACCGCCACCTCGGCCCGCAGCCTGTGCCCGATCCAGCGCAGCCGTAGTTCCCCCACGTCGCGCACGCCGTCGACCTGCCGCAGCGCCTGCTCGGCCCGGTCCACCAACTCGGGCTCCACGGCGTCCATCACGCGCCGGAAGACCTCCTTGGCGGCGTCGCGCAGCACCAGCAGGATCGCGGCGGTGATCGCCAACCCGACCAGCGGGTCGGCGAGTTGCCACCCGAGGGCCGCACCGCCTGCGCCCGTCAGCACGGCGAGCGAGGTGAATCCGTCCGTACGGGCGTGGAGTCCGTCCGCGACCAGGGCGGCCGAGCCGATCTCACGTCCGACACGAATGCGGTACCGGGCGACCCACTCGTTGCCCGCGAAGCCGATGAGGGCCGCGACCGCGACCGCCGGCAGGTGGCGTACGGGCTGCGGGTCGAGCAGCCGGCCGACCGCCGCCCAGGCCGCGAAGGCGCCGGACGCCGCGATCGTCAGCACGATGACGATGCCCGCCAGGTCCTCTGCCCGCCCGTAGCCGTAGGTGAAGCGCCGGGTCGCCGCTCGGCGGCCCAGGGTGAAGGCGACTGCGAGCGGCAGGGCGGTCAGCGCGTCGGCCGCGTTGTGCACGGCGTCGCCGAGCAGCGCGACCGACGCCGACAGGACGACGACGGCTGCCTGTACCAGCGCCGTTGTGCCGAGGACGGCCAGCGAGACCCACAGCGCCCGCATGCCCCGGGCCGACGCTTCCAGCGCGGAGTCGAGCTTGTCGGCCGTTTCGTGGGAGTGCGGGGTGAGGAGCCGGCGTAGCCGGCCTCTGTGGCCATGGCCATGTTCGTGGTCATGGTGGCTGTGGCGGCGTGGCCGTCCTCCACCGTCCTCGCTCCCGCGGCTCCCGACACCGTGGCCCGTGCTGTGGCCGTTCCCGTGATGGTGGTCGTGGCCGTCGTCCCCGTGGTGATGGTCGTGCCGGTCGTTCACGTGCGTCCCCTTCCGTGCGCGGGAGTGGACGCACCGGCGTCCACGGGGCCATTATGTGCGTATGAGCGCACGCATGCACCTATCACCTGCGCACGATGCGCACCCGCACACCCCCGGCGAGGAACAGTTCGCGCTCGCGGCCGAACTCCTCGCCCTCCTCGCCGATCGCACCCGCCTCACGCTGTTGCACGCCCTGACCGGTGGGGAAGCCGATGTCACGACGCTGACGGAGAGGTGCGGAGCGGCCCGTCCGGCCGTCAGCCAGCACCTGGCCCGGCTCCGTCTCGCCGGGCTCGTGAACACACGGAAGGAAGGACGCCGGGTGGTCTACTCGCTCGGAGACGGTCATCTGCGCCGGGTGGTCGACGAGGCGCTGAGCCTGGCCGACCACCGGCTCTCCGACCGCCCGGCGCACGACTGAGGCCATGCGCGGGCGGGGCTGTCAGCGAGTGAGGGTGCCGTCGTTCGTGACCGCGTGGTCGTGCGTGAAGGGGGTGTCGTCCTCGCCCTCCTCCAGCAAGGTCGCGGCCGCGCCCACGATGCTCGGGTCGGGGCTGCCGACGACCTCCTCGTCCTTGTCGGCGTAGGTGAAGCGGGCCAGGACACTGCGCATGGCCTCGACGCGGGCCCGCTTCTTGTCGTTGCTCTTCACCACGGTCCAGGGCGCCTGCGCGGTGTCCGTCTCGCGGAACATCGCGACCTTGGCCGCCGTGTAGTCGTCCCAGCGGTCCAGCGAGGCCAGGTCCATGGGGCTCAGTTTCCACTGCCGTACGGGGTCGACCTGACGGATCGTGAAGCGGGTGCGCTGCTCACTCTGCGAGACCGAGAACCAGAACTTGACCAGGTCCACGCCGTCGTCGACGAGCATCCGCTCGAAGGCGGGCGCCTGCCGCACGAAGCGCCGGTACTCGCCGTCGGTGCAGAAGCCCATCACCCGCTCCACGCCCGCCCGGTTGTACCAGGACCGGTCGAACATCACGATCTCGCCCGCCGTCGGCAGATGTTCCACGTACCGCTGGAAGTACCACTGCCCGCGCTCCCGCTCGGTCGGCTTCTCCAGCGCCACCACACGGGCGCCGCGCGGGTTGAGATGCTCGGTGAACCGCTTGATCGTGCCGCCCTTGCCCGCCGCGTCGCGCCCCTCGAAGACGACGACGAGCCGTCGGCCGGTCTCCTTGATCCAGCTCTGCAGCTTCAGCAGCTCGATCTGCTGGAGTCGCTTGTGCCACTCGTACTCCTTGCGCTCCATACGCTGCGGGTACGGGTAGTTCTCCCGCCAGGTGTCCACCGGGCTGCCGTCCGGCCGGATCAGTACAGGGTCGTCATGGTCGGTGTAGTCCACCCGCATCCCTGCCAGCAGTTCCGTCATCCGGCCCTCCTCTGCCCGTGGTCCGATTGTCCGTCGATCACGTTGTTCCCGCCGTTTCAGTGGAATAGCGGAACGACCAAATGGATTCCGTACACGGCCGCGCCAAAACGACGACCGTCGCGACGGTTGGTCGGCGGCTTCTCTCGGGCGCGGGTGGTGAGCCGGTACGCGAGGTGGGTGGCCACCGGCGCGGCGATCCCCGCCGCGACCGGCGAGGCCACCGCCGGGATCAGGATCTTCTCGGCCACCTGCGCGGGCACCTTGAGGAACGTGATGTGGTCCATCCCTCGATGGAAGCAATCCGAGGCGTACGGCGGGAGAACCGGAGAAGAAGGCGACGCGAGTCGGAGTCGAGTTGCTCACGCACCCGCGACCGCAATCTCAACCTCGCTACCTCGTACACGGTTTGACGCGCCATCAAACGGCTTGCCCGTGAGGCGTCATGCGGATGACGATGGCCCGCGTGCCCACCTTCATCGCACCCGACGGAACCCGACTCGCCTATCACACAAGGGGCGAGGGCGAACCGCTGCTCTGTCTGCCCGGCGGACCGATGCGCGCCTCCGCGTACTTGGGAGACCTCGGCGGACTGACGCGGCACCGCCGGCTGTACGTGCTCGATCTGCGGGGCACCGGCGACTCGGAACTCCCGGCCGACCCGGCGACGTACCGCTGTGACCGGCAGGTCGCCGACGTCGAGGCCTTCCGCGCGCACCTCGGACTCGACAAGGTCGATCTGCTCGCCCACTCGGCGGGCTGCGACCTCGCGCTCCTCTGGGCCGTCCGCCACCCGGGGCACGTCCGCACCCTCACCATGGTCACCGGACGGGCCCGGGCCCTGGGCATCGACTTCACCCCCGGACACCGTGCGGAGAGCGCGGCGCTGCGCACGGCGGAACCGTGGTTCGAGGGCGCGCACGACGCGTACACGCGGCTGTGGACCGGCACCGCGACGGATGCCGACATGGACGCGGCCGTCCCGTTCTTCTACGGCCGCTGGGACGCGGCGGCGAAGGCCCACGCGGCGGGGGATGCCGATCAGTGCAACGAGGAGGCCGCCGAGCGCTACGCCGGTTCCGGCGCGTTCCGGCCCGACGAGGCCCGCGCCGTCGTGGCGGCCTGGGACGCACGCGTGCTGTTCGTCGCGGGCGAGCTGGACAGCGGACCTCTGCCGCGCGTGGCCGCCGCCGTCGCCGAGCTGTTCTCCCGGGCCGAACTCGCCGTCGTGCCGGGCGCGGCCCATTATCCGTGGCTCGACGACCGGAAGGTCTTCCGCGAGACGATCACGGAGTTCCTCGTCCGGCCGGCCGGGCGCGAGGGCGACCGCGGGGATGATCCGGACCGTGGTCTTCCGGTGTGACGGCCGGGCGGACCGCGGGGCGGACCGCGGGGCGGACCGCCCGGCTCGCGTCGGCGGTCAGCCCCGTCTCAGATCGACCCATTCCGCGGTCTCGCCGGGGAGGACATAGCGCTCGATCTCCTTGAAGCCGTGCCGCCGGGCGAAGCGCAGGCCGTCCTCGTTGGACGCGAGGACCACGGTCTCGATCACCCTGGCCCCCATCGAGCGGGCCTGTTCCAGCCCGCGCGCGTACAGCTCCTCGCCGTAACCACGCCCGCGGTGCTCGGCCAGGACGCGCGCGATGACGGTCGCCGTCGCGCTGTCGCCGGCGGGCGGACGCACGGTCGTGCAGCCCACGAGGACGTCGCCGAGGTAGGCGACCTCCAGGCGGTAGCGGCGGGCGCGCTCGCGCACCTCGTCGAGCGACATCGCCGCGGGCGGGACGATCACATTGTGGACGTGCTGCCAGTCCGCGAGGCGGGTCTCGTCGGCTGGCGCTTCGACGCGAAGGGCGGTGGGCACGTGAGCAGGAAACCGGTGCGGGCCGCACGACGTCAACAGCATTGACTCAGGCCGCCGTCGGACCGCGCCGGATTGCCTGGGACCGCCTCGGACGGCGCCGGACCGCCTCGGACGGTGCGGCAACCCGTCGGCCTCAGCCCAGGCGCGGGATCTCGATGGCCGGGCAGCGGTCCATCACCATGTCGAGTCCCGCGGCACGCGTCCGCTCGTGGGCGGCCTCGTCGATAACGTCGAGCTGGAACCAGACGGCCTTGGCGCCGACGGTGACGGCCTCGTCCGCGATCGGCCCGGCGAGGTCGCTGTTCACGAAGACGTCGACGACGTCGACCTCGAAGGGGATGTCCGCGAGAGAGGCGTACCCCTGTTCCCCGTGGACGGTCTCGGCCTTCGGGTGCACGGGCACGATCCGCTTGCCGTAGCGCTGGAGGACGTCGGCGACACCGTGGGCCGCGCGGCGCCGGTTCGACGAGAGCCCGACGATCGCCCAGGTGTCGCCCGTCTCGGTCAGGATCCTGCGGATCGTCTCTGAGTCGCCGTACACGCTCGGCCTCCAGGGGAATCGGTCGGTGTCTGCGGTCAGTGTGTGCCCATCTCGTCAACAGTGAGCGGAGCGCGCTGATTCCGTCCGCCGTGCGCTCGCAGATGGTCGAGCAGCAGACGGCTCAGCGTCTCGGGTGCCTCCTCCGGGACCCAGTGGCCGAGGTCCGGCAGGATCTCGAACCGGTACGGCCCGTCGACCCAACGGGCGGTCTCCCGCGCGGGGCCCGGCCCGAACGCGGTGTCCCCCGTGCTCCAGACGTACAGCGTGGGCACCTCGACGGCGCCGATCTCGCCTTCGGGACGGCCGGACCGGTACCAGTTCAGCGCCCCGGTCAGGGCGCCCGGCCGGGTCAGATGCCGGACGTAGGCGTCGGCGCTGGCCCGCGGGACCTTCTCCCCGTAGAGCGAGCGGAGCAGCCGGGCGTCGTCGGCCAGCATGCGCCGCTCGGTCGCGGGCGCGTCGCGCCAGTCCTTCATGTACTGGGACCGTGCGCGCTGGTCGTCGTCCGAGCGCAGAGCCTCGGCGAGAGCGCGCGGGTGCGGGGTGGAGACGACCGTCAGGGTGCGTACGCGGCCGGGATGCCCGGCGGCGGTCCACCAGGCCACCGCGCCGCCCCAGTCGTGACCGACCAGGTCGAACGCCGGCCAGCCCAGCTCCTCGGTGATCGCGACGACGTCCGCGACCAGGACACCGATGCGATAGTCCTCGGCCCGCTCCGGGCGGACCCCGGGGGAGTAGCCGCGTTGGTCGGGCGCCACGACGCGGTACCCCTCGGCCGCCAGCGCCGCGATCTGCCGCTGCCAGGCCAGACCCGTCTGCGGGAAACCGTGCAGCAGCAGGACCGGGCGACCGTCGGGCGGACCCGCCACGACGGCGTCGAACACACCGGCGGCGGTGGAGATGCTCATCCCGTTCACGGCTCACTCCTTCATACCGACTGGTCGGTCAGCTTTCCGGTGGCGGAAGCGGATTGTCAAGGCCGCGTCCGCGTCCCGCGCGACGCACGCCCGGTCCCGGCACTCGAGCCCGAACGGACCGTACGGCAAATGCTGTTCAGGGCCGTGGCCGCCCCGCCCGTCGTCGCCGCGGGCCCGGTTCCGGCAGAAGGTCGGGTCCGGCGCGCGGGCGCGTGTCCGGAACGGCCCCCACCTCCCCGCACCCGCCCGCGCGTCCGCCTAGGCTCACCCCGTGCTCCGTATCCTCGACGCCCGAACGGGCGAACCCGTCGACGCCGCCCTCGCCCGCCGCGGTCTCGTCCGCGTCCACGCGCGCCCGCCCGGGTCCGGCATCACGAGCCTGCGCGTGCTCCTGGTCGCCGACGTCCTGGTGCGGGCCCTGGAGATCGGCGGCAACCCGGCCTGGGCGACGCTGACTTCGGCGCCGGATCCGGCGGAGAACGGGGACCGGACGGACCCCGGGAGCCGGGACGCCTCCTGGGGTGAGGCGGGACTCCGGACACGCGCTGCCGAACTCGGGATCCGGCCGTTCGAGGATCACCGGGACACGGAACCGGGACCGGCGGCGACGCGGACCATCGACGTGGTCGCCCAGGGCGCCGAGGCGACGGCCGGGCCACGCGTCGAGGTGGCACCGGTCGACACCGGACACGGTTCCGCCGGCGCACCCGGGGATCCCACCGCGCTACGGCTGGCGCTGCTCGCGCGGCGACGGGATCTGCCGCTGAGCCTCGACGCCGAGGCGCTCACGGAGGCGGAGGACACGCTCAGGCGCTGGCGCGCCGCCGTCGCCGGATGGGCGACGCGGCCCTCCAAGCCGATCCCCGAGGACGTGCGCCTGCGGTTGCGCGCCGCCTGGGAGGACGACCTGGACGTGCTCGCCGTGCTGGACGTGCTGCGCTCGGTGGAGAGCTCCGGCATCCCGGAAGGTGCCCGGTTCGAGACGTACGCCCACGCCGACCGGCTGCTCGGCCTCGAACTCACCCGCGAGATCGGAGCGTCGCTGTGACCGTGCGCGCGGCCGGTGGGCCCAGGCGAAGACTGATCGTCCTGCGGCACGCCAAATCCGCCTGGCCCGACGGGGTGCCCGACCACGAGCGGCCTCTCGCCACGCGCGGCCGTCGTGACGCCCCAGCCGCCGGACGCGCCCTGGCCGAGGCCGACCTGCTGCCGGACCTCGCGCTGTGCTCGACCGCCGTACGTGCCCGGGAGACCTGGGAGTTGGCGGCACGGGAGTGGGGCACTCCGCCGACCGTGCTGCTCGACGGGCGGCTGTACGGGGCAGACGTGCCGGAGTTGCTGGAAGCCGTCCGCGAAGTCCCGGAACATGTACGGACCCTGCTGGTCATCGGGCACAACCCGGGACTGGAGGAACTGGTCCTCGCACTGGCCGGGGACGGCCTCGACGACACGGTGGACCGGGTCCGTGGGAAGTTCCCGACCTCGGCCGTCGCGGTCCTGGTCTGGCACGGCAGCTCCTGGCACGAACTCGGCACCGGGGACGCGCTGTTGACGGACGTGGTCGTGCCGAGGGGCAAGAAGGAGTGAGCCGCGGCCGGGGCTTGCCCCGGCGAACCGTCCGCCGGCCCGGATGCCGGCTCCGTCCTGACCCGGCCGGGCGGGCGCGTCCGCTTCACGACCGTGGTCGCGCATGACGCCCTGTCCCGCCCGCCGGCACCTTCCGCCCGCCGACCGTGTGCGCGGCCGGTGCGTGACAGCGGGCTCGTGCGCAGCCCGCGTATGCCGCGCAGGTCCCCGGCCCACCGCGGTGCGCGGACGGGGTCTGTGACCGTCGGGCTCGGGTGTCGTCCCGGCCCCGGTCCGTGGGGCGCTGTGTGCGGCATGTGGTCGTCCCGGCCTCGCGGCGGTGGGGCGGGTGCGTACGGCATGGCACCGCCGTCCGGCGCGGGGGTCGCCGTCCCGGCCCGTCGGCCGCGCCCGCGCGCAGCGCATACGCTGGCCTGATGCAGGACGAGTACCGCACAGTGGCCCACGCGGGCGTGCACGAGACCGAGGTCAACCGCTCCCGATTCCTGTGCGCCCTCGCCCCGGCCGCCACCGAGCGGGAGGCCCAGGACTTCATCGCCGCGGTCAGGAAGGAACACGCGGACGCCACGCACAACTGCTTCGCGTACGTCATCGGAGCCGACGGCGCGGTGCAGAAGGCGAGCGACGACGGCGAACCGGGCGGCACCGCGGGTGTCCCCATGCTCCAGATGCTGCTGCGCCGCGACATGCGGTACGTCGTCGCCGTCGTCACCCGCTACTACGGCGGGGTCAAGCTGGGCGCCGGCGGACTGATCAGGGCGTACGGCGGCTCCGTGGGTGAGGCGCTGGACGCGATGGGCACGATCACCCGCCGCCGCTTCCGGCTGGCCACGGTGACCGTCGACCATCAGCGGGCCGGCAAGGTGCAGAACGATCTCCGGTCGACCGGCCGCGATGTACGTGATGTGCGTTACGGCGAGGCCGTCGCCATCGAGATCGGGCTGCCGGACGCCGATGTCGAGTCCTTCCGGGCCTGGTTGGCCGACGCGACCGCGGGGACGGCCGGCTTCGAGCTGGGCGGGGAGGCGTACGGAGATGCCTGACATTCCGGGCAATTCCGGATGAAGAGGCGCATGGCCGTGACGGTCAGGGTGGGCCGATACGGGAGTAACCGCCCGTGATGTCAGACCCGGCCGTTACTCTTCGGGGATCATGAGGCTCCTGCACACTTCCGACTGGCATCTGGGCCGGGCGTTCCACCGGGTGAACATGCTCGACGCCCAGTCCCGCTTCATCGGCCATCTCGTCACGACCGCGCGCGAGCGCGACGTGGACGCGGTGGTCGTCTCGGGAGACGTGTACGACCGGGCCGTGCCGCCCCTGGCCGCGGTCCAGCTCTTCGACGACGCCCTGCACCGCCTGGCCGACCTCGGGGTGCCCACGGTGATGATCTCGGGGAACCATGATTCGGCGCGCCGCCTCGGCGTCGGCGCCGGACTCATCGGACGCGCGGGCGTCCATCTGCGCACCGACCCCGCGGGCTGCGGCACCCCGGTGGTGCTGGCCGACGCCCACGGCGACGTCGCCTTCTACGGCCTGCCCTACCTCGAACCCGCCCTGGTGAAGGACGAGTTCGCAGTGGAGAAGGCGGGCCACGAGAGCGTGCTGGCCGCCGCCATGGACCGCGTGCGCGACGACCTCGCCGGCCGCGCGCCGGGCACCCGCTCCGTCGTTCTCGCCCACGCCTTCGTCACCGGCGGCGAGGTGAGCGACAGCGAGCGGGACATCACCGTCGGCGGCGTCGCCTCCGTGCCCGCCGGAGTCTTCGACGGAGTCGACTACACGGCGCTCGGCCATCTCCACGGCAGCCAGACCATCTCCGAGCGCGTCCGCTACTCGGGGTCCCCGCTGCCGTACTCCTTCTCCGAGGCCGACCACCGCAAGACCATGTGGCTCGTGGACCTCGGCCCCGACGGCTCCCTGGCCGCGGAGCGGATCGACTGCCCGGTGCCCCGCCCGCTCGCCCGTCTTCGCGGGCACCTGGAGGACCTGCTCGCCGACCCGGCGCTGGAGCGGCACACGGACGCCTGGGTCGAGGCGACCCTCACCGACCCGGTGCGGCCCGCCGACCCCATGGCGCGGCTGGCCGAGCGGTTCCCGCACACCCTCAGCCTCGTCTTCGACCCCGAACGCTCCCCGCAGACCCCGGGCGTCTCCTACGCCCGCCGGATCGCGGGCCGCAGCGAGGAACAGATCGCCGAGGACTTCGTGGCCCATGTGCGCGGCGTGGGACCCGACGCCCGGGAACAGGCCGTGCTCCGGGACGCGTTCGACGCCGTCCGTGCCGACGAGACCGTACGGGAGACCGCCCGGTGACCGCACGTCCGCCGCACACCCAGGGGGCCACCCGCCCGGAGACCGAGGGAAACCGATGAGGTTGCACCGCCTGGACATCACCGCCTTCGGTCCGTTCGGCGGTGCCCAGCGCGTCGACTTCGACGAACTGTCCGCCGCCGGACTCTTCCTGCTGCACGGACCCACGGGCGCCGGCAAGACCTCCGTCCTCGACGCCGTCTGCTACGCGCTGTACGGAGCGGTTCCCGGCGCCCGGCAGAGCGGTCAGGGCCTCGGACTGCGCAGCGACCACGCGGCGCCCGACACCCGCACCGAGATCCGCCTCGAACTCAGCGTCGCCGGACGCCGGCTGGAAGTCACCCGGCAGCCGCCCTGGGAGCGCCCCAAGTTGCGCGGCAAGGGCATGACCACCGAGAAGGCCCAGAGCTGGCTGCGCGAGTACGACTCCACGGCCGGCTCCTGGAAGGACCTCAGCCGCTCCCACCAGGAGATCGGCGAGGAGATCACCCAGCTCCTCGGTATGAGCCGCGAGCAGTTCTGCCAGGTCGTACTGCTGCCCCAGGGCGACTTCGCGCGCTTCCTGCGGGCCGACGCCGAGGCCCGCGGCAAACTCCTCGGCAGGCTCTTCGACACCCACCGCTTCGCCGAGGTCGAAAAGCGCCTCGCCGAGCGGCGCCGCGCCGCCGAGGCCGAAGTGCGCGCCGCGGACACCGCGTTGCTGGCCGACGCGCACCGCATGCAGCAGGCGGCCGGGCGCGTCGTCGAGGAACCACTGCCCGACCTCGCACCCGGCGACCCGGGCCTCGCCGAGTCGGTCCTCGCCTGGGCCGCGGTCGCCCGCAGCACCGCGCGTGAGGCCCTGACCGTCGCCCACTACGCCCGAGGGGCCGCGGAATCGGCGCAGGCCGCGGCCGACCACGTGCTCGACGACGTACGCGAAGTGGACCGGCTGCAGCGCCGGTTCACCGAGGCGCAGGAACGGGCCGCACGACTGGAGCAGCGCGCCGACGCCCACCACGCCGACCGGACGCGCATGGAACGAGCGCGCAAGGCCGAGGCCGTGGCCCCCGCACTCGACCTGCGCGACGCCGCCGAGGCGGAGCACCGGCGCGCGTCCGCCGAGGAGACCCGCGCGCGTGCCGCCCTGCCCGAGACGTTCGCCGGTGCCGGAGCGCCCGGTCTCGCGGCCGCCGCGCGCAAGGCCGCCGAGGAACTGGGCGGCCTGGAGTCGGCACGCCGCGCCGAGCGGCGCCTCGGTGAACTCGGGTCGGAACGCGCCTCCTTGGACCGCCAAGAACGCGCCGACGAGGATGTCCTCCAGGACGCCGAGGGCTGGCTCGCCGACTGGGAGGAGACCCACGCGGGCGTCGAGGCTCGGGTCGACTCCGCGCAGGAGGCCGCGGCGCGCGCCGAACAGCTCGCCCTTCAGCGCGAACCGGCCGTCAAGCGGCTCGCCGCGGCCCGGCTGCGCGACGAGCTGGCCCGGGACACCGAGGCCGCGCACGCCCGGAGTCTGGCCGCGCGCGAGCGGGCCACGCA
This sequence comes from Streptomyces sp. NPDC005070, assembly GCF_053600395.1. Classification (NCBI taxonomy): domain Bacteria; kingdom Bacillati; phylum Actinomycetota; class Actinomycetes; order Kitasatosporales; family Streptomycetaceae; genus Streptomyces; species Streptomyces sp. NPDC005070. The sequence continues at coordinate 17,187 of NZ_JBSFZS010000115.1, forward strand.
GGCGCACGCCCACTGGCTCGACCTGAAGGAACAGCGCCTCCAGGGCATCGCCGCCGAACTCGCCGCCGGTCTGGTGGACGGCGAGTCCTGCGCGGTGTGCGGTGCCACCGAACACCCGGCGCCCGCCCGGAAGATCGCCGGCCATGTCGACCGTGAGACGGAGGAGCGCGCTCTCGCCGCCCACCGAAGCGCCGACGAGCAGCGTGCCGAGGCGGAGCGCCGCCTCGGCGTCGTCCGCGAGGCGCTGGCCGCCGCGACCGCCGAGGCTGGCGACGCACCGACCCGGCAACTCGAGGAGCGGGCCGAGGAGTTGGAGCGCCTGCACACCGAGGCCCGGACCGTGGCCTCCGGACTGCACGCCGCGCGCGAGGCCCGTGAGCAGGCCGAGCGGGAACACGAACGGCGGCTGACCGCCCAGCACGAGGCCGCCCGCCGCGTGGCCGCGCGGACCTCGCACCGCGATTCCCTCGACCGCGAGAAGGTGTCACTGGAAGGGGAGTTGGAGCAGGCGCGGGGCGCGGCCGGGAGTGTGTCCGAGCGGGCCACGCAGTTGGAGCGGCGGGTCGCGCTGCTCACCGAGGCCGCGGACGGCGTCCGGGTGGCGGAGGACATCGCGCGGCGCCTGAAGGACGCCGACGCGCGTCTCGCCGACGCGGCCTTCCGTGCCGGTTTCGAGACCCCGCGGGCGGCGGCCGCCGCGATGCTCGACGACGTGGCCCACCGTGATCTGCAACGGCAGCTCGACGCCTGGCAGTTGGAGGAGTCCTCGGTGCGCGCCGTGCTCGCCGAGGCGGACACCACGGCCGCCGCGCGGCGCCCTCCCGTCGACCTGCCGGCCGCCGAGCGGGCGGCCGAGTTCGCCGCCCGACGGCTGCGGGACACCGCGTCGGCGCGGGACGCGGCGGCCCGGCGCTGCACCGAGCTGGACGCGCTCTCCACCCGTGCGACCGGAGGAGCCCGCCGGCTCGCCCCGCTGCGCGAGGAGTACGAGCGCGTGGCCCGCCTCGCCGGTCTCGCGGCCGGTACCTCGGCGGACAACGAACGCAGGATGCGTCTGGAGGCGTACGTCCTCGCCGCCCGGCTGGAGCAGGTCGCCGCCGCCGCGACGGTCCGTCTCCAGCGGATGTCGTCGGGGCGCTACACCTTGGTGCACTCCGACGACCGGGCGGGCCGCGGACGCAGCGGGCTCGGACTGCATGTCGTGGACGCCTGGACCGGACGCGAGCGCGACACGGCGACGCTTTCCGGCGGCGAGACCTTCTTCGCCTCCCTCGCCCTCGCCCTCGGTCTCGCGGACGTGGTCACCGACGAGGCCGGCGGGGTGCGGCTGGACACGCTCTTCATCGACGAGGGCTTCGGAAGCCTCGACGACCAGACCCTCGACGAGGTGCTCGACGTCCTCGACTCGCTGCGGGAACGCGACCGCAGCGTCGGCATCGTCAGCCACGTCGGTGACCTGCGCCGCCGCATCCACGCCCAGCTCGAGGTCGTGAAGGGGAGAACGGGATCGGTCGTGCGGCAGCGGGGCGCGTGATCGTCGGCGGCGGCGGTCCCGGGGCAACGCTGTCCCGGCCGTCGGTGTTCCGACCGTTGCTGTCCGGGCCGCCGGTATTCCGGCCGTCGCCGTCCCGGCCGTGACCGGGGCGGTCTAGTGGCCCAGCGGTCGGCGCGGCAGGGGTGAGGAGTAGACGACGCTCGTCGTCACGGACCCGAGCGTGCCGATCTTGCCCGACACCGTCTCCAGATGGCCCATCGACCGGGCGGCGACCTTGATGACGAAGCAGTCGTCGCCCGTGACGTGGTGCGCCTCGAGGATCTCGGGTGTCACCTCGACGAGATCGTGGAACGGCTTGTAGTTGCCGTTCGGGTATCTGAGCCGGACGAACGCCAGGATCGGCAGCCCCAGGCTCTCGGGGTCGACGACGGCCGCGTACCCCTGGATGACACCCGCCTCCTCCAGGCGGCGCACCCGCTCGGTGACCGCGCTCGGTGACATGGAGACGGCCCGTGCCAGCTCGGCGAAGCTGGACCGGCCCTCGCGCTGGAGGACGTCGAGGATGCGCCAGTCGGTGGCGTCCGGGGAATACGCGGTCATCCCCGATGAATACCAGGAGAATCCCCGGCCGATCAACAGCACTGCCGTGGATCACCACTTCAGGACGCGGGCCGGGCCCCGTAGATTTCTGGTCGGAAAGTCCCGCGGGGTGAGGTGCGGAGGAAGCACCGGGGTGGCAAGGGCGGCATCCGTCCTGCGGGGCCACGGTTCAAGAAAGGCCAGGCCATGACTGCGACTGCCGAAGGCATCACGACGAACACCGTGACCGGATCCACGGCGACGACGAACGCCGTCCTGCGGGTGCCGCCGGCGTCACCGGCCGCGGCCGCCGCCCACTTCGGCGCGAGCCTCGCGTTCCACGCGGACGTGTCCGACGTGGCGGCGGCCCTCGCGGCCGGCGGCGACCCCGGGTTCGTCGTTCTCGACTCCCGCTCCACCGCGTCGTGGGACCAGGGGCACATCCCCGGCGCGGTCCACCTGCCCACCGCGCTCATCCCCGGGCAGGCCGAACGGCTTCTGGACAAGTCGGTGCCGGTCGTCACCTATTGCTGGGGACCCGGATGCAACGGCGCGACCCGCGCCGCGCTCGCCCTCGCCGAGCTCGGCTTCCAGGTCAAGGAGATGCTCGGCGGCTTCGAGTACTGGGCGCGCGAGGGCTTCGAGTTCGAGACCTGGCAGGGCCGTGAGCGCCGCGCCGAGGACCCGTTGACGGCACCCGTGGACGCGGAGGACTGCGGCTGCTGACCCGGGCGGGGGCGGACCGAAGGCGTCGGCCCCCGTGTTCCGCCGGTGTCCGGATTCCGTTTCCCGGGACCGCCTGCCCTACGGGGGCGGACGCGTGCCGTGTAACTTCTGCGCATGCCAAGATACGCGGACCCCGGTGCGGTGCAGTGGGTGGAGTCGGGCGGCGGACCCCTCATAGCGATACCGGAGACGGTGCTCCCGTTCTGGTCGGGGGCCGACGGCGACGACATGTCCTGCGACTACGACCGGGCCTGTGACGTCGACGGATACATCGGACTCCTGCCCGTGGGCGACACCAGGGCCCTGGTCCTCGGCGACGATCCCGCCGCGACCGCCTACCTCCCCGAGCACGGCGCCTTCGTCCGCTGGTGCGCCGCCGATTCCGAGGACGAACTCCGCGCCCTCGTCCCGGCGGCGCTGTCGCAGGCCCGGTGGGAGCAGGAAGCGGAATGGACCGTGCCCGGCCCCGTCGTCCTGTTCGACGCCGCCTGGACCGGCACCGCCTCCGGAAGCACGGATCACCTGCGGGTGATGCTCGAACCGGGCCGGTACGGGGTCCGCGCGGCCCGCGTCGAACCGGGACCCGAGACGTGGATCGGACTCGTACAACTGCGTCGCCTGACACCCTGACGCCCTGACGCCGAGCAACCCCGGTGATGCGCGCGACGGCCGGGAGCCGGCCGCCGCGCGGGGCCGTCAGAGCCGGGAGAGCTCGTCCACCAGGTCGTCCAGGCCCAGGGAACCCTGGGACAGGGCGGCCATGTGCCAGGCCTTGGCGTCGAACGCGTCACCGTGGCGCTTCTTCGCGTTCGCACGGCCCAGCAGCCAGGCGCGTTCGCCGAGCTTGTAGCCGATGGCCTGGCCGGGCATCGTGAGGTAGCGGGTCAGCTCGCTCTCCACGAAGTCGGCCGGCCGGCTGCTGTGCGCGCCGAAGAACTCCTGCGCCAGGTCCGGAGTCCACCGCTCGCCCGGGTGGAACGGGGAGTCGGCGGGGATCTCCAGCTCCAGGTGCATGCCGATGTCGACGATGACCCGGGCGGCCCGCATCATCTGCGCGTCGAGATAGCCGAGCCGCTGCTCCGCGTCGGTGAGGAAGCCGAGCTCGTCCATCAGCCGCTCCGCGTACAGGGCCCAGCCCTCGCAGTTGGCGCTGACCTGGCCGACGGTGGCCTGGTAGCGGGACAGGTCGTCGACGACGTACGCCCATTGCGCGAGCTGGAGGTGATGACCGGGCACGCCCTCGTGGTACCAGGTCGAGACGAGATCGTAGACGGGGAAGCGGGTCTGCCCCATCGTGGGCAGCCAGGTGCGGCCCGGCCGCGAGAAGTCCTGCGAAGGTGCGGTGTAGTACGGGGCCGCCGCTCCACCGGGCGGCGCGATGCGGGACTCCACCTTCCGCACCGGCTCGGCGAGTTCGAAGTGCGTGCCGTCCAGGGCGGCGATCGCCTCGTCCATCAGCCCCTGGAGCCACTGCTGGACCTCGTCGACGCCCTCGATGTGCCGGCCGTGCTCGTCGAGGTGCGCGAGGGCGACCCAGGGGGTGGCCGCGCCGGGCAGGATCTTCTCGGCTTCGGTCCGCATCTCGGCCAGGAGCCGGTGGTACTCGGCCCAGCCGTACGCGTACGCCTCGTCGAGGTCGAGATCCGTGCCGTTGAAGTAGCGCGCCAGCCGTGCGTACCGCTCGTGGCCCACGGTGTCCGGCGCCCCCTCGATCGTGGGCGCGTACACGTCGCGCATCCAGTCCCGCAGGGCGATCACGGCCTCCGTCGCGGTGCGCGCCGCCGCGTCCAGCTCCTCGCGTGCGGAGTCCGGGCCCGCCGACACGAAGTCCTCGAACCAGCCGAGGCCCTGTCCGTCGGTGTCCGACCACTCCGTGAGCTGTTCGATGAACGTCGCGGTCGGCCGCGGCCCCGCGTACAGCTTGCGGTCGAGCCCCAGCGCGAGGGACTCGCGGTAGCCGGCGAGCGCGTCCGGCACCGCGCGCAGCCGCTCCGCGACCGTGGCCCAGTCCTCGTCGGTCTCCGTCGGTGTCAGGGTGAAGACCTGCCGGACCGAGTGCACCGGTGTGTGCAGATTGCCGACCGCCCGCAGGCCCTCGCCGGCCTCGTGGACCGCGAGCGCGGCGGTGAGCCGTTCACGCAGCAGCCGGGCACAACGGCGTTCGATGTCACGTTCCGCGCCCGGCCGCCGCTCCGCCTCCTCCAGCCGCGCGAGGGTCACCCGTGCCAGCTCGGCGACGGCCTCCTGGCCCGCGGGCGAGTTGTCGGGAAGCCTGCCGTGGCTCTCCTTCACACCGAGATAGGTACCGAGAACCGGGTCGAGGGCGATGAGGTCGTCGACGTACGCGTCGGCGACCTCGCGGGGCAGCGGGTTCTTCGTCTCTGACATGCGCACATCCTCATACGGGCATGGGCGCCGCGTCAGCCCGCTCAACCGGGCCTTTCGCCGCATCAGCCGGATTTGGCCGGGGACGGTGTGCCCGGCGCGGCCGGCGGCAGCAGAGGACCGCAGTCCCACTGCTGGAATATCAGCCGCGTCTCGACCCGTGCCACCTCACGCTGCGAGGTGAACTCGTCGAGCACCAGCCGCTGCAGATCCGCCATGTCCGCGACCGCGACATGCACGAGATAGTCGTCGGGGCCGGTCAGATGGAAGACGCTCCGCGACTCCGGCAGCAGCCGGATCCGGTCGACGAAGGGCCCCACCAGCTCCCTGCGGTGCGGCCGGACCTGTACGGACAGCAACGCCTCCAGACCCCGTCCGAGCTTCGCCGGGTCCAGCCGTAGCTGATGGCCGAGAATGACTCCAGCCCGGCGCAGCCGGGTCACCCGGTCGAGACAGGTCGACGGCGCGACGCCGACCTGAGCCGCGAGATCGCGGTAGGTCGTCCGTGCGTCGTTCTGCAGCAGCCGCAACAGATGAAGATCCACCGGATCGAGTACGACAGAATCGGCCATGGCGCGAACGTAACACGGGATGCGCCGCCGAAAGCCCGCCCGGTGTTCAGGCTTCGGCGCATGGACTCCGTTGTGTACGACACGCAGGGCGCGCAGGACGCGCAGGACGACCTGAGCCGAAGCGGCCGGGTCAACGCGGCTCCGGCCAGGGCACTCGCCACGGAAGCCGTGCACGCCGGCCGGGAGGATCTGGCGGCCCTGGGACTGCACGCGGCCCCGATCGACCTGTCCACCACGTACCCCTCGTACGACAGCCGCGGCGAGGCCGCCCGGATCGACGCCTTCGCGGCCGACGGCGCCGAACCCGAGGGCCCGCCCGTCTACGCCCGCCTCGGCAATCCGACCGTCGCCCGCTTCGAGACCGCCCTCGCGCGCCTCGAAGGCACCGAGAGCGCGGTCGCCTTCGCGAGCGGCATGGCCGCGCTGAGCGCCGTCCTCCTCGTACGCAACGCGATGGGCCTGCGCCATGTCGTCGCCGTCCGTCCGCTGTACGGCTGCAGCGACCACCTCCTGACGGCTGGGCTGCTCGGCACCGAGGTCACCTGGGTCGACCCGGCCGGGATCGCCGACGCGCTGCGGCCCGACACCGGCCTCGTGATGGTCGAGTCCCCGGCCAACCCGACGCTCGCCGAACTCGACCTCCGGGCCGTGGCGCACTCCTGCGGGACCGTCCCGCTCCTCGCGGACAACACCTTCGCCACCCCTGTGCTGCAGCGCCCCGCCGAACACGGCGCGCGTCTGGTCCTGCACAGCGCCACGAAGTACCTGGGCGGCCACGGGGACGTGATGGCCGGCGTGGTCGCGTGCGACGAGGACTTTGCGCGCAAGCTGCGCCAGGTGCGGTTCGCGACGGGAGGCGTCCTGCATCCGCTGGCCGGCTATCTGCTGCTGCGCGGCCTGTCGACCCTGCCCGTCCGGGTCAGGGCCGCGTCCTCGAACGCCGCCGAGCTCGCCCGGCGGCTCGCCGACGATCCCAGAGTCGCCCGCGTCCACTACCCGCGGATCGGCGGAGCCATGATCGCCTTCGAGGTGCACGGCGACCCGCACGACGTCATCGCCGGAGTCCGGCTGATCACTCCCGCCGTGAGCCTGGGCAGTGTCGACAGCCTCATCCAGCACCCGGCCTCGATAAGCCACCGCATCGTCCCCACGGCGGACCGCCGCGACGCGGGCGTCAGCGACCGCCTGCTGCGCATGTCGGTGGGCCTGGAGGACGTGGACGACCTGTGGTCCGACCTGGACTCGGCCCTGGGGTTCCGCGGCGGGGAGTGAAGACCGGGGGAACGGGGGGAGGGAGGCCGCGCCCCAGGGGAGCCCGATCGGGTAGCCCGGCGCGGGCGGCAGCCCGCCG
>NZ_JBSFZS010000116.1:0-23665 GCF_053600395.1 Streptomyces sp. NPDC005070
CGAGGAGCGAGGTGCCACCGAGCAGGCCGCCGGGTTCTACGCGCGCTCCCACGCGGCGGGATTCAGCGGTGCGGCGGCTCAAACGCCGGAGGGGCTGAGTTTTCCTGTCCGGCGCCGGAAAGTCTCAGCCCGTCCGGCGATTGAGAACGAGGCCGTCAGGCCGAAGCGGGGGGCTGGGGGGCGGCAGCCCCAGGTACGGGACGGGCAGGGGCGGAGGGGGCGAGGAAGGTCTTTTCCAGGGCACCGGCCGGGGTCACGGGGACGCCGGGGCCGAGTTCTTCGTGTCCTGGGGGGCCGCGTCGCCGTCGCCGGAGGTGGCGAGCCAGGTGCCGACACCCGCCGCCACCAGGACGAAAGCCGCCACCCCCAGCGTGATCCGCCGCCGCCGGGCGGAGGCGCGGTGCCGGGCGGACCCGGGACGGGGCGCGCCCGCGGCCCGGGGCGCGCGAGCCGTCCCCCGGGCACCGCCGGCCAGCTCGTCGGGTGCCGGCACCCGCATCGAGGTGTGCGTGTCCCGGTTCGAGTCGGGCGCGGCCCCCGGCACCAGGGGCACGGCCCCGCGCCGCTCACGCGCCGCGGCGGGCGCGGCCGGCTCCGCGCTCTCCTCGTAGTCCTCGTCCCCGTCCGCGGAGTCCGCGTCCGGGGAGTCCACGTCCAGCGGCGGCATACCGGCCAGCAGCGGGAGCTGCTCCCGCAGCCGTGCGCCCAGCTCGGAGGCCCGCAGCCGGGACGCGGGCGCCTTGGCCAGACACTGCACGATGAGCTGCCACAGTTCGTCCGGGATGCCCGGGAGCGGGACCACGGTCTCGGTGACATGGCGGCGCAGGACCGCGCCGGGGTGTCCGCCCCCGAACGGTGTGAAACCGGCGAGCAGCTCGTAGAGCACGGTCGCCAGGGCGTAGATGTCGACGGCGGCGCGCGGCGGAAGTCCCTCGATGATCTCGGGCGCCAGGTAGTCCGGCGTACCGATGATCTTCGTGATCTTGGTGCGGCGCGGCGAGTCGATGAGCTTGGCCACACCGAAGTCGGTCAGGAGGGCCGGATGGGAGCCGCCGGGGCCGAGCGGGCCCTGCATGTCGAGCAGGACGTTCTCGGGCTTCACGTCGCGGTGGACGACTCCGGCCGCGTGCGCGGCGGCGAGTCCGTCCGCCACGTCGGCGACGATCGCGACCGCGGCCTCCGGGGCGAGCCGGCGTTCCCGGTCGAGCCGGGTGCGCAGGTCGGTGCCCCGCACGAGGTCCATGACGAGGGCGAGGTCGTTGCCGTCCACCACCAGGTCGCGGACCGCCACCACGTGGGGGTGGTCGAGGCCGAGCAGCGCGGTGCGCTCCTGCACGAAGCGCCCCACCAGCTCCTGGTCGGACGCGAGGTCCTCGCGCAGCAGCTTGATGGCGACGGGCCCCTCGGGTCCCTCGCCGAGCCACACCGTGCCGGCGCTCCCCCGCCCCAGGATCTGGTGCGCGGTGTACCTGCTGCCGATCTTGCGTGCCAAGACTGCTCCTACAGACGCGTGTTGCCGCTTAAAGTACGCGCCCGCGGAGCCAACCTTCACGCCCGGGACAGAAATCACCCATCAGATGTCGACAAATCCCCAGAGTCGGCTGCCCCGGGGCCTCGGACCGGTTGCACGAGAGCCCCGGACCGGCCGCCCGAGGCTCCCGGGATCAGTTGCCCGAGCCGCCCGTGGGGTCCTTCGAGCCGAGATCCCCGATCCAGCCGCTGACCTGGTCGTACCAGTGGGTGAGCTGGCCCCAGAAGCTCCTGGTCGAGCCGATCCAGTCCTGGAGGGGGCTGAACTCCCAGACCAGCCAGCCGGCCACGAACAGGATGACGATCGTGAACAGGCACCCCTTGAGGCAGCCGAGTCCCGGGATCTTCATCGGGTTGGCGCTGCCCTGACGGGGCTCGCGCTGACGAGGGGCGGGCTGCTGCGGCCGCTGCGGCTCCGGCGCGTACCGCTGCGGCTGGGGCTGCTGCTGGGGCGCCGGGGCGTAGCGCTGCTGCTGGTGCTGCGGCGCGTACTGCTGCTGGGGCTGCTGCTGCGGATAGCCGTATCCGGGCGGCGGCTGCTGGCCCCGCTGCGGACGCTGCTGCTGGGGCTGCCCCTGCGGCCGCGCGACCTGGCGCTGCGGGCGGCGGCGCAGCGGGTCCTCGTTCGGGTCGAGGTACTGGACCTGCGTCTGCTCGTTGCGGTCACGGGCCGCGCGGAGCTGGTTCTGCCAGGGGTGCGGCTCCTCGCTCTGGCCGGGCTGTCCGCCCGGCTGGTTCTGCGGAACCGGCGGCAGCACGGCGGTCGGGTCGGCCGCTCCCGAGGTGTGCGGCAGCACGCTGGTGGCGCCGTACGGGTCGTAGGAGCCCGCGCCCTGCGGGAGCACCTGGGTCGGGTCGGCCGAGCCGGGCATGTCCGGGACGTGGGCCGGGGCCGGGTCGGGGGCGAGCAGGGCGCCCACGCCCTCGGCGGCGGCGATCTGCGCGGGTGAGGCGTGCACCCCGACGCCCGCGGCGACGGCACGCAGGGCGCGCGCGAGGTTCTCGGCGCTGGGCCGTTGGTCCGGGTTCTTGCGCAGGCAGCGCTCTATGACGGTCCACAGCGGGTCCGGGACGGTCGAGGGGCGGCGCGGTTCGGCGCTCAGGTGCTGGTGCAGCACTTCGAGGGCGGAGCTGCCGGCGAACGGCGGGCGTCCGGTGACCAGCTCGTACATCAGGATGCCGGCGCCGTAGATGTCGACGGCGGACGTCTGCGGGCGTCCCTCGGCGGACTCCGGGGCGACGTACGCGGGCGTGCCGACGAATTCGTGGGTCCGGGTGAGGCCGGGGGAATCGGCGAGCCGCGCGATGCCGAAGTCGGTCAGCATCGGGTGCATCTGGCCGGCGTCCTGCTTGAGCAGGACGTTCGCGGGCTTCAGGTCGCGGTGCACGACGCCGTCGGCGTGGCTGGCGGCGAGCGCGTCGGCGATCTGGGCGGTGAGCAGGGCGGCCGCGACGGGCGAGAACGGTCCGTTCTCGCGCAGGTAGCGGTGCAGGTCCGGACCGTCGATCAGGTCCATGACGAGGGCGAGGAGATCTCCCTCGACGACGAGGTCGCGCACCCGCACGATGTTCGGGTGGGTCAGGCGCAGCAGCACCGACCGCTCCCGGAGGAAGCGCATCACGATGTCGGCGTCGCCGGCGAGCTCTTCCTTCAGGACCTTGATCGCCACGGTCTCGCCGGGCTGTCCCGCGACGGCCGCCTCGGCGCCGGCGGTCTCCCGCTGGCTGGCGCGCCAGACCGTGCCTGTGGCGCCGCGCCCCAGCGGCTCCTCCAGGAGGTACTTGCTCCCTACCGGCCGCACGTCATGCGCTCCCTGTTGCTTGCTTTGCCTGGTCCGTCCACCGTGATCACCGTGGTACAGGAGATTCCGACCCACTCTAGTGCCGCCCTGCCCGGCAACGGGCTGTCCTGCTCGTGTGCTTTCCCATAGGTCCCGTGCGCACCTGTGGTTCGCATAAGCGCTTACGTAGGCGTCCCCGTCCCTGTTCGACGGAAAGCCGCTCGCATGTGTTCGACGGAAAGACGCCGACTCCGGTCGCTTGGTTGCCCGGACCGGGCGTGAGCGATCTCAAGCCGACATCGGGAGGGCACTGGTCAGGAACTTTTACGGGCAGAGCCGACCAATCAAGATCACTTACGGGTGGGGGGCGGGCGTGTTGTCGGTGGCAGGTGCGAGGATGCCTCCAGTTACTGGCCGACGTGCCCGTGTGCGGTGGGGGGATCTGCGGTGGGGGACCGCAGCGCAGCCTCGCCCTCGTCGCGGCGCCTGTGCTGAAGGGACCCCTGACGGCGATGCAGATCCGGCTGACCGTCGTAGACCCGCTGGGCCCGCCCTCGGAACCGCGGGGGCGAGCCGCGGCCTGCGATGTGCTGGTCACCGCGCCCGCCGGGACGGCGCTGGCCGCGGTCGCGTCGGGGCTGGCCGCGGCGGTCGGGGGAAGCGGGGGCACCTCACAGGGCGAGCGGGGCCGCGAGTCCGGCGGGGGCCAGATCGTGCTCTACGCAGGCGCGGAGCGGCTGGACGCCCAGCGCTGCACACTCGGCGAGCCGCCGCTGACCGACGGCGCCGTGCTCAGTCTGGGCGCGCCCGCCGAGCCCGGTCCCGACCTGGACGACGTGTCGGCCCAGCTCCATGTGGTCGCGGGACCGGACGCCGGCGGCGTACACCTGCTGCACGGCGGCCAGATCCGCATCGGCCGCTCCGCGGACGCCGACGTGCCCCTGGACGACCCGGACGTGTCCCGCCTGCACTGCGCGGTCACCGTCACCCCCGAGGGCCGCGTCTCCGTCGCCGACATCGGGTCCACGAACGGCACGACACTCGACGGCTCCCGTGTCGGCGGCCGCCCCGTCCCCTTCACCGCGGGCGCGCTGCTGCGCGTCGGCGAGTCCGCCCTGCGGCTCGCCCCGCCGGGCGGCCCCGGCCTGGTGGAGACGGCTCCGGACGGCGAGGGCCATGTCCGGGTGCGGACCGGGTCGACCGAGGACGCCCCGACCCGTTCCGGCGGGTCCGCCGGGAACGCCCCCGCCCGGGCCGGCGGGTCCGGCGGTCACGGCACTCCGGCGGGAGCCTCCACCACCGCCCGGCCCGGCGGGTTCGCGGGGCACGGCGCCTCGGCCGCCGGCGCCACCGGCCGGCCGGGCTCGGCCTCCCCGGGTTCCACCTCCCCCGCGGCTTCGGCGCCCCCGGCGACGTCCGCGGCCCCCGCGAGGGCCGGGAACTTCCCGGGGGAAGCCTCACCGGGCACCACCGCCCCCGGACCGGGCGCCTCGCAGCCGCGCGGTGCCGTGCCCCACGCGCGCGGGGAGAGCGCCTCCCTCAGCCAGAGCGGCGGTCTGCCGCCGGCGGGCGAGACGCATCACGCCTACGGGACCGCGGAGTGGGGCGCTTCCGCGGGCGGCGTCCCCGGCGCACTGGAACACGGACGAGCCGTGCCCCCGGCCGTACCGGAACAGGGCCGGGCACCCCGGATCGAGAGCGGCCCCCGGGGCTCGACGACGGAGGGCCGCGGCTCCGGCACCGGCGCCTCCGCGCGCGAGACGGGCGGGCCCGCGGGCTCCGGCGGCCCGGACGGGGCGGACGGGGCGGGGCGCGCCGACGCGGGGGCTTTCGGCCCCGGCGCCGCCGACGCGTCCGGCACCCCCGGAGCGGGCATCCCCTCTGCCCGCACGGGCACGCCCACGCGCGGCACGGACATTCCGCCGGGCGTGCGCAGGCGGGGCGGTATCGGCGCGTGGGCCCGGCGCCTGGCGGGCGGCCGCGGAGGACCGTCCCCGGCGCGGGAGACGTACGAGGACGGCACCGTCGCGGTGGAGGAACTCCTTCCCGCCGTGCGGCGCTCGCCCGAGAGCTGGCCCGATCCGTCGACCCTGCTGCTCACCGCGATGGGCCCCGGTCCCCGGCTGTGGGAGCGCGGCCCCGGCCACCCCGAGGCACTGGCGGTACGGCTGGGCACGGCCGACCGGACCGCGCCGGACGGTTCGGGCCTGCTGCCCGCGGTGCCGGTGACCGCCGGGCTGCGGGAGGCCGGCTCCCTGGGCCTGGCCGGACCGCGGGCGCGGCTGTCGGGGCTGGCCCGCGCGGTCGTCGCGCAGCTCGCCGCGCTGCACTCCCCCGACACCCTGGAGATCGTCCTCGTCAGCACCGACCGGACCCGCCCGGTCGAGGAGCGCACCGCCGAGTGGTCCTGGCTCGGCTGGCTCCCCCATCTGCGTCCCGTCCACGGCCAGGACTGCCGTCTGCTCCTCGCGTACGACCGTGAGCAGGCGGCGGCGCGCACGGACGAGCTCCTGCGCCGCCTGGAGGATCACCTGGCGGAGGCGGAGGAGGCACCGCGCGTACGCCGTCCGCTGTCCGGGGGCGCCGGTGCCTCGGTTCCGGCCGCCCGGTCCGGGACGCACGACACGGACGCCGGGCGCGCCGGACACGTCACCCCCTCGGGCGACGGCGGCTCGCCGAGCGCGGCACGAAGGCCGTCCTGGGCGCGGGCCGACGACGCGGACGAGGGGTACGACGGCCCGTACACGGTGGTGATCGTGGACGGGGACCCCGGGGGCGCCGATGTGCGGGAGGGCCTGACGCGCCTCGCGCACGAGGGCTCGCGGGCCGGGATCCATCTGGTGTGCCTCGCCGAGACCGTCGCCGCCTCGCCCGCGTCGCCGGTGACGGAGACCTACGAAGCGGCGTGCGAGGTGTCGCCGGCGTTCCGTGCCTGCGGGGCGGTGGCGTTGCTGAGCGGGGACGTGGCCACGGCGCTGCGGCTGATGCGGGTGGCACCGGGCGGCAGCGGCGAGCGCGCCTCCGAAGCGGCACCGCACGGCGGACCCGACGGCGGCGGGCGGGATTCCTCCGGCGCCGCGCACACCTCGCCGGCGCACTCCGGCCCCCGGCACGGGGGAGCCACCCACACCGGCATCCCCCGCCCGGCGTCCGGACGGCACACCGGTTCCGGCGGCCGCGCCGACGCCACCGCGTCCCGCACGGGCCGTACGTCCTCCGGCGCCGCGAACCAACTCCCGCGCGGCCCCGTGGGGCACGGCACCGTCGCCGCCGTGGACGCCGTGTCCCTCGCCTGGGCCGAGCGGTTCGCCCGGTCCCTGGCACCGCTGCGGACGGACGGCACGGTCGGGGACCGGCACACACGCGTGTCGGCGCCCCTGCCCCAGACGGCCCGTCTGCTCGACGAGTTGGGGCTGGCGCGGGCCACCCCCGCCTCCCTGATGGCGCGTTGGGCGGACGCCGCGGACGACAGCGAGGCGTTCGGCGGACGGGCGCGGGCGGTGCTCGGCGCGGGCCCGCGCGGACCCGTCGCCGTGGACCTGCCCGTCGAGGGCCCGCATCTGCTGATCGAGGGCCCGCCGGGCAGCGGCCGCACGGAACTGCTGCGTTCGGTCGCCGCGTCCCTCGCCGCCGCCGAGCGGCCCGACCGGCTCGGGATCGTCCTGATGGACGGACGCGACGGAACCGCCGCCCACGGCGGCGCGGGTGGCGGGGAAGGCCTCCAGGTCTGCACCGACCTGCCGCACGTCACCACCCACCTCACCGCCAACGACCCCGTGCGGATGCGGGAGTTCGCCCAGGCGCTGAGCGCCGAGCTGAAGCGGCGGTCCGAACTGCTCGGCCGGCTCGGCTTCGCGGAGTGGCATGCCGGGCGGACGGTCCCCGGCCGGATCGTGGCCCAGCGCTCGGGCGGAAGCTCGTCGGGCGGGACCTCCTCCCTGGGCGCCTCGGACCTCGACACCCCGTCCAGCTCGACGCTGCGGCTGCGGCCCGCCGCCGCGCACCGGCAGACCGAGCCGGGGCCGCCGCTGGCCCGTCTGGTCGTGGTCGTCGACGATCTGGACGCCCTGCTGGCACCGCCGCTGGGCTCTCCGGGACGCCCGGCGGCCGGTTCGGTCGTACGGGCGCTGGAGGCCGTCGTCCGGGAGGGCGACCGGCTCGGGGTCCACCTCGCGGCGGCGTCCGGCGCCGACGGCCGTACGGCCGCGTCGGAACTGACGCGTTCCGCCGCGCTGCGCGTCACCCTGGACGCGCCGTCGCCCGGACCGGAGGAACCCGCCCCCGGGCGGGGCCGGCTGCGGCTCCCGGACGGCCGGGAGATTCCCTTCCAGGGCGGGCGGGTCACGGGACGCATTCCGCGGACGGCGACCCTGCGCCCCACGGTCGTCCCCCTGGAGTGGCACCGCATGGGCGACCCGCCGGCCCGCCGCCCGGTCCGCGAACTGGGCAACGGACCGACGGACCTCGCCCTGCTCGCCAGCGCCCTGGAACGGGCCGCGCGCTCCGTCTCGGCGGCCGAGATGCCCTCCCTGCTGTGATCCGCGGCCGGGAGACCTGACCGCCACGGCCGGCGGCCCGGACACCCTGACCGCCGCAACCGGCGGCCGGAACGCCCTGCCCCCCTGCGACCGGCGGCCAGGACGCCCGCGCCGTCGGAGCCCCCGCCCGGCATCCCGCGACCGCGCACGTCACAGCGTCGGCGCCGCTCCCGCCTCCGTGCGGCCGAGCGCCGTCGGCGTGCTCCGTGACCGTGACGCGACGTCACGACCCCGTCACGATCGCCCACTTGACACCACCGGCGGTCTTGCCGCCCACGAGTGGGCAGGCGTAGACCGGAGTGATCGGGGCAGCAGCCGCTTTGACGTTCGACGAAGAACGAAGAACGGGGCAGTGATGCGCAGCATTCCTCAGATACGCAGGTCGCCCGGTCACTCCACCCGCCGCTCGCGCAGAGCCGCGCAGGCCGCGGCGGCCGCCGTCGTCGCGGGCGCGCTCACGCTGACGGCGTGCGGTGGCGGCAGCGATGACGGCAAGGGAAGCGACGGCGGCAAGGCCACGGAGAGCGGCGGCCCTGGCTCCGTCTCCCTGCCCAAGCTCGACGGCGCCACCCTGGAGGTCGCCGCCGTGTGGACCGGGGCGGAACAGGCCAACTTCAAGAAGGTGCTCGCGGAGTTCGAGAAGCGCACCGGCGCGAAGGTCACCTTCGTACCGGCGCAGGACCCGATCATCAACTTCCTCGGTTCGAAGATAGCGGGCGGTGCGCCCCCGGACGTGGCGCTGCTCCCGCAGGTCGGCGCGGTGAAGCAGGCCGTCGACAAGGGGTGGGCGAAGCCCGTCGGCCCGGACGCGCAGGCGCAGTTGACGAAGAACTACGCGCAGGGCTGGCAGGACCTCGGCAAGGTCGGCGGCAAGCAGTACGCCGTGTACTACAAGGCCGCCAACAAGTCCCTGGTCTGGTACAACACCAAGGTCTTCCAGAACGCGGGGGCCAAGGAGCCCAAGACCTGGAAGGAGTTCCTGGCCAGCGCGCACACGATCTACGACTCCGGTGTCACCCCCGTCTCGGTCGGCGGTGCCGACGGCTGGACGCTCACCGACTGGTTCGAGAACATCTACCTCTCCCAGGCGGGCCCCGAGAAGTACGACCAGCTCGCCCAGCACAAGATCAAGTGGACGGATCCGTCCGTGAAGGACGCGCTGACCACGCTTGCCGAGCTGTGGGGTGACAAGAACCTGATCGCGGGCGGCCCGGACGGCGCGCTCCAGACGGAGTTCCCGGCCTCGGTCACCCAGACGTTCACCGGTGGCGACCAGCCCAAGGCGGGCATGGTCTTCGAGGGCGACTTCGTGGGCGTCAACATCGCGGAGACGAAGGCGAAGATCGGGACGGACGCGAAGGTGTTCCCGTTCCCGGCGGTCGGCGACAAGGCGCCGGTGGTCAGCGGCGGTGACGCGGCCGTCGTCCTGAAGGACTCGAAGGCGGCCCAGGCACTGCTGACGTTCCTCGCCTCGCCGGACGCGGCGACGATCCAGGCCAAGCTCGGCGGCTATCTCTCCCCCAACAAGAACGTGGCCGAATCCGCCTATCCGAACGCCGTCCAGCAGGCCATCGCCAAGGCGCTGATCGCGGCCGGCGACGACTTCCGCTTCGACATGTCCGACCAGGCCCCGCAGGCCTTCGGCGGAACACCCGGCAAGGGCGAGTGGAAGGACCTCCAGGACTTCCTGAAGAACCCGAAGGACGTGGCGGGGACACAGGCGAAGCTCGAATCGGACGCCGCAGCGGCCTACAAGGGCTGATCCGGTCATGACGTCGGCGACGGCCGGAGGCAGCGCACCGGTGCCCCCGGCCCGTACACGCAAGAGCGTGACCGGGACCCGCAAGGCGGTGGTGGCGCTCTTCCTGCTGCCCGCCCTGGTGCTGCTCGGCGCGCTCGTGGTCTACCCGATCGGGTACTCGGTCGTGCGCAGCTTCTACGACCAACAGGGCGACGGGTTCGCCGGGTTCGACAATTACAAGGCGCTGTTCACCGACGACGGCATCCGCACCGCGCTCAAGAACAACATCATCTGGGTGGTGTTCGCCCCGACGGTCGCGACCGCGCTGGGGCTGATCTTCGCGGTGCTCACCGAACGGGTGCGCTGGGGAACGGCGTTCAAGCTGGTCGTCTTCATGCCGATGGCGATCTCGATGCTCGCCGCCGGCATCATCTTCCGGCTGGTGTACGACCAGGACCCGGACAAGGGCGTCGCGAACGCGGTGTGGGTGGGGGTGCACGACACCTTCGCCCCGGCGTCGGCGTTCCCGAAGGCCCACCCGGGCCGGGAGTCGCCCCTGACGGCCGACAAGGGCGGGTTCGTCACCCGGGACGCCGTGCACACCGGGCAGTCCGTCGCCCTGCCGCTGGTCGGCGTCGCCCCGGACCAGATGCCGGGCAGCGCGAGGAAGGCGGTGCGGGCGGCCACGGATCCCGGCAGGGTCACGGGCACGGCCTGGCAGGACTTCACCCGCGGGAAGGGCGTCGGCAGGCTCGGCCAGATCGACCCGAGCGAGCTGGGCTACTCCGGGATGAGGATCGAGGCGGTCAAGGACGGCGAGGTCGTCGACTCGGCGAAGGTGGGCGACGACGGCACGTTCTCGCTCTCGGGCAAGGCGGACGGAGCGCGGCTGCGGCTCCCGGCGAGCAACTTCGCGGAGCCGTACAACGGGGTCGACTGGCTGGGCCCGTCCCTGGTCACCCCGGCCATCATCGGCAGTTACGTCTGGATGTGGGCGGGCTTCGCGATGGTGCTGATCGCGGCGGGCCTGGCGGGCGTGCCGCGCGAACTCCTGGAGGCCGCCCGGGTCGACGGGGCGAACGAGTGGCAGGTGTTCCGCCGGGTCACCGTGCCGCTCCTCGCGCCGGTGCTCGCGGTCGTCGCCGTGACCTTGATGATCAACGTGCTGAAGGTCTTCGACCTGGTGTTCATCATCGCGCCCGGCTCCTCCCAGGACGACGCGAACGTGCTGGCCCTTGAGCTGTACCGCAAGGGCTTCTCGGAGGGCAGGCCGGGCGTGGCGAGCGCCATCGCGGTGTTCCTGCTCCTGCTGGTGATCCCGGTGATGGCCTTCAACGTGCGTCGGCTCAGGCGGGAGGTGCGGCGATGACGGCACATGCGTCGTTCGGCCGGGGGTCCGGGGGTCGTCCCCCGGGACGATGCAGTCGTCGGCTCAGGCGGGAGGTGCGGCGATGACCACACATGCCGGACAGTTGGCGAAGACCGCGCCCGCGACGGCCGTGAACAGGGCGCGGCCCTCGCTCGGTTCACGGATCGCGAGCGGGCTCGGCGGCAGTGTCGTACGCGTCTTCCTGGTGCTCGTCGGCCTGTTCTGGCTGGTGCCGACGATCGGACTGCTGCTGTCCTCGCTGCGCAGCCCCGAGGACATGAGCGGCAGCGGCTGGTGGAAGGTGTTCACCGCGCCCTCGCAGCTCACCGTGGACAACTACCAGAAGCTCCTGGAGAACAGCGACATCACCAACTCGCTGCTCAACACGGTACTGATCACGGTTCCGGCGACCCTGCTGGTCGTCGTGATCGGCTCGCTCGCGGGCTATGCCTTCGCCTGGATGGAGTTCCCCGGCCGCGACTGGTGGTTCCTCGGCGTGGTCGGTCTGCTGGTCGTCCCGGTACAGGTGGCGCTGATCCCGATCGCCGAACTCTTCGGGAAGATAGGCGTCTTCGGGTCGGTCACCGGCGTGGTCCTCTTCCACGTCGGCTACGGACTGCCCTTCGCGGTGTTCCTGCTGCGGAACTTCTTCGCGGAGATCCCGAGGGAGCTCCTGGAGGCGGCCCGGCTGGACGGCGCGGGCGAACTGCGCCTGTTCGCACGGGTCGTGATGCCGCTCGGCGGTCCCGCGATCGCCTCGCTGGGGATCTTCCAGTTCCTGTGGGTGTGGAACGACATGCTGGTCGCGCTGGTGTTCTCCGACTCGGGGAGCCAGCCCATCACGGTCGCTCTCCAGACACAGGTACGCCAGTTCGGCAACAACATCGACGTGTTGGCGCCGGGCGCCTTCCTCTCGATGGTGATCCCACTGGCCGTGTTCTTCGCGTTCCAGCGGCAGTTCGTCTCCGGAGTGATGGCGGGCGCGGTCAAGTAACCAGGTCGCGAGGGTGCTTGAGGGGCGGGCCGGACACCGGCCCGCCCCTCGCCGTTCACCCCGCGTCCCCCGGATGCCACATCTGGCGTAACCAAGTCACCCCTTCGGCCGTTTTCGGGCAGTATGCCCGCGCCGACCCATGGATGTCCCGTGCCCAGGTTCAGTGTCATCGTCCCCGTGTACAAGGTTCAGGCGTACCTGCACGAGTGCCTTGAATCCGTGCTCGAACAGTCCTGCCCGGATCTCGAACTCATCGCGGTCGACGACTGTTCACCCGACGCCTGCGGGACGGTCATCGACGAGTTCGCGGCCCGCGACTCCCGGGTGCTGGCCGTGCACCTGCCCGAGAACGTGGGCCTCGGGCGCGCCCGCAACGCCGGTCTCGACCGCGCCACCGGCGACTACCTGATCTTCCTGGACAGCGACGACACGCTCACCCCGGACGCGCTGCGGGCCATCGCCGGCCGGCTGGAGGAGACGGGCGACCCGGACGTCCTGGTGTACGACTACGCGCGCACGTACTGGTCGGGCGAGGCCGTCCGGAACCGGGCCGCGGAGCAGCTCACCGAGGAGGGCCCGGCGCCGTTCCGGCTGGACGAACGTCCCGGACTGCTGCGGCTGCTGATGGTGGTGTGGAACAAGGCGTACCGCCGGGAGTTCGTCGAGCGCGCGGGCTTCCGCTTCCCGCCCGGCTACTACGAGGACACGCCCTGGACGTATCCGGCGCTGATGTCCGCCGGGACGATCGCGACCCTCGACCGGGTCTGTGTGCACTACCGCCAGCGGCGCCACGGCAGCATCCTCGGCACCAGCAGCCGTCAGCACTTCGACGTCTTCGAGCAGTACGACCGTGTCTTCGCGCATGTCGCCGCGCACCCGGAACTGGACCGGTGGCGTCCGGTGCTGTTCCGGCGCATGATCGACCACTTCGCCACGGTGTTCGTGAAGCGGGGCCGGCTGCCGCGCGCGGCCCGGGCCGAGTTCCTGCGCAAGGCCCGCGCGCACTACCGCCGTTACCGCGTCCCGGGCGCGCCGGCCGGTCCGCGCACACGGCTGCGCCACGCGCTGGTCGGCCTCGGCACCCATCGCACGTACCGTCTGCTGTCCGTCCTGTCGCGGGTCAGGAAGAGAGCCGTGCGGTCGGCCGCCGGGCTGCGGCGCGCGGTGCGCGGCGCCGCGCTCCAGGTCCACTACCACGTGCAGCTCCGTCTTCCGCTGCGCGCCGACCGTGCCGTCTTCTCCAGCTACTGGGGCCGGGGCCACGGCTGCAACCCGGGAGCCCTGGAGTCCGCGTTCCGCAGCTTCGCGCCGCACATCCGCACCGCGTGGATCGCGCACGCCGAGCACCACCACACGATCCCGGACCGGACGCGGCCGCTGCGTCCGGGCACGGCGGGGTACTGGACGGCGCTCGCCCGCTCCAAGTACCTGGTGAACAACGTCAACTTCGACCGCCGGCTGGTCAAGCGGCCCGACCAGATCATGATCCAGACCCAGCACGGGACCCCGCTGAAGCGGATGGGACTCGATCTCCAGGACCGGCCGGCCGCCGCGCGCGGCACCGACTTCGCCGAGCTGCTGCGCGGTGCCGACAAGTGGGACTACTGCCTGTCCGGCAACCGCCACTCCACGCTGGTCTGGGAGCGCGTCTTCCCCTCCTCGTACACGACGCTGGAATACGGGCTGCCCCGCAACGACGTGTTCCAGCACGCGACAGCGGCGGACGTGGACCGGCTGCGCGCCTCGCTCGCCATCCCCGCGGGCATGGTCGCCGTGCTGTACGCGCCCACGTACCGGGACTACCGGCACAGCCGGCCGCGCACCCTGGACCTGGAGCGGGTGCTGCGCGAGCTGGGCCCGGATTTCGTGGTGCTGGCTCGCGCCCATCACGCCTACGGGGCGCCGCTCACGGAGACGGCGGGCGGCCGGGTCATCGACGTGTCCGGCCATCCGAGTGTCGAGTCGCTGTGCCTCGCCTCGGACGCGCTGGTCACCGACTACTCGTCGCTGATGTTCGACTACGCGGTCCTGGACCGGCCGGTCGTCGTCCTCGCCGACGACTGGGAGGCGTACGAGGCGGCCCGCGGCACCTACTTCGACGTGCGCGCCTTCCCGCCGGGCGCCCTCGCGCGCGGCGAGGACGAGCTGATCGACGTCTTCGCGACCGGGCGGTGGCGCGGCCCGGAGTCGGCGCGGCTGCGGGCCGCGTTCCGCGAGCGGTTCTGCCCGTACGACGACGGACGGGCCGCCGAACGGGTCGTACGGCATGTGGTGCTCGGCGAGAGCGCCGGACTGCCCCCGTTCGTCCCCCTCGCCGAACGCCGCCCGGTCCCTTCGGCCGAGGCAGCCCCGGCGCGCGTCCCGGGCACCGGCAAGCCACGGGGAGGCGTCCGGAACCCCGGCCGGCCGCTCACGGGTGTCCCGGACTCCGGCCGGCCGCTCACGAGCGTCACGGACTCCGATCAGCCGCTCGGGGGCGTCCCCGCTCCCGGGGTCGCCGTTCCGTCGACCGAGACCCTCTGACCGGAGTCCGCGTGCCGTCCAGTCCCTCGCGGCCCACGCCCACCCGGCCCTCCACCTGGCGGCCGGCCGGGCGCCCCGGGCGATGAACTCCCCGTCCGGCGCCCCTGAGAGAAAGAGCAGAATGCCCCGCTTCAGTGTCATCGTGCCCACCTTCGAAGTCGCCGGGCACCTGGCCCGCGCGCTGGACTCGGTCCTGGCCCAGTCCTTCGGTGACTTCGAGCTGATCCCGGTCTGCGACGAGCCGGACTCCCCGGCCGCCACGGTCGCCGCCGCGTACGCGGACCGGGACTCCCGGGTGGTCCCGGTCCATTCGCCGCCGTCGGGCGGACTGGGCGCGGCGCGCAACGCCGGGATCGCGGCGGCGAAGGGCGCGTACCTGCTCTTCCTCGACGGCGACGACGAACTGGTGCCGGGTGCCCTGGACGCCCTGGACGCGGGTCTCCCGGCCGGCCTGGACGTCCTCTACTTCGGGCATCAGCGGGTGCACTGGTGGGAGGGCGAGCCGAGCACGCCCCCGCTCGACAAGGCCCCGGAGGTCCTCGGCGTACACGTTCCGGCATGGAGCGCCGTGTACCGCCGCGGCTTCGTCGCCGAGCACGAACTCGCCTTCCCCGAAGGGCATTTCACGGACACGGGCTGGGGCGGCCTGGTGACGGTGACGGCCGAGCGGCCTGCGGTGCTGCGCACGGTCTGTGTACGGCATCATCTGCGCCGCCAGGGCAGCCGGCTCAACGCTCCGGGCGAGCACCACTTCGACCTCCTCGACCAGGTCGAGCGGGTCCTCGTCCACGCCTCACGGCGGACCCTGCCCGCGGCCCGGTCGAAGGCGCTGTTCGGGCAGCTCTTCTCCCTGGTCCTGAAGGCGGCCGCGCACCCGGCCCGGGTGCCCGCGCGCCGCCGCCGGGCCTTCTTCCGCCGGGCGGGCACGCTCTACCGGCGGCACCGTCCGGCCGGGTTCCGGGCTCCGGCGGGCAGTCTCGGGGCGCAGCACCTGCTGCTCGCGGCGGGCGCGTACAGCGCGTTCCGCGCGCTGCGCGGCACGAACCGGGCCGTCTCCGGTGTGCTGCGCCGGGTGCCCCGGGGGCGGACACTGCGCACCCGGGCGCGCTACGCCCTCCAGCTCCGCCGTCCCCTCGACGAGAATCTCGCGGTGTACTGCGCGTACTGGGGCCGGGGTTACGCCTGCAATCCGGCGGCGATCCACGCCAAGGCCCGCGAACTCGCCCCGCACATCCGGTCGGTGTTCCTGGTCGAGCCGGAGGCCGTCGACGCGCTGCCGAAGGACGTCGAGCACGCGGTGATCGGCAGCCGGCGCGCCTGGGAGGTGCTGGCCCGCGCCAAGTACCTGGTCAACAACGCCAACTTCGCGGACGGCGTGGTCAAACGCCCCGGCAGCGTGCACCTCCAGACCCAGCACGGCACACCGCTGAAGAAGATGGGCGTCGACCAGTCGACGTTCCCGGTGGTGGCCGCCGCGACCGGCAGCTTCACCAAGCTGCTGGCCCGGGTGGACCGCTGGGACTACAACCTCTCCTCCAACCGGCACTCCACCCAGATGTGGGAACGGGCCTTCCCGGGCGGCTACGAGGCGCTGGAGTACGGCTATCCGCGCAACGACGTCTACTGCACGGCGACCGCCGAGGACGTGGCCCGGGTCCGCGAACGGCTCGGGGTGCCCGAGGGCCGGACGGCGCTGCTGTACGCGCCCACGCACCGCGACCACAGCACCGGCTTCGAGTCCCGGCTGGACCTGGAGGCCTTCTGCGAGGCGATCGGCGAACAGTTCGTCGTCCTGCTGCGCGCCCACTACTTCTACGACGAGGGCCGTGGGCGCGGCAGCGGACGGATCATCGACGTGACCGGGCACCGGTCCTCCGAGGACGTCTGCCTGGCCGCCGACGCGCTGATCACGGACTACTCGTCGATCATGTTCGACTACGCCAACCTCGACCGGCCGGTCGTCGTGTACGCGGACGACTGGGAGGTCTACCGGGAGACCCGGGGCGTCTACTTCGACGTGATGGAGGAGCCGCCGGGCCGGGTGGCGCGCACCCCCGACGAGCTGGCCGCGCTGTTCACCGACGGCTCCTACGCGGATCCGGCCGCCGCCGCGCTGCGGGCCCGCTTCCGTGGGCGCTTCTGCCAGTTCGACGACGGCAGGGCCGCCGAGCGGGTGGTGCGCAGGGTGCTGCTGGGCGAGCCCCCCGAGACGATCCCGCCCGTCCTGCCGCTCGCCGAACGCGTCCCGGCTCCCGCCGCGTCCACCCTCGTAAGGAGCTGACGTGCCCCGCTTCAGCATCATCGTCCCCGTCTTCAAGGTGCAGGGCTTTCTGCGCGAGTGTCTCGACTCGGTCCTGGAGCAGTCGTACACGGACATCGAGGTCATCGCCGTCGACGACTGTTCCCCGGACGGCTGCGGCGCGATCCTCGACGAGTACGCGGCCCGCGATCCCCGGGTTCGGGTGCTGCACCTGCCGGAGAACGTGGGGCTCGGCCGCGCCCGCAACGCCGGGATGCCGCTCGCCGGCGGCGACTACCTCTTCTTCCTCGACAGCGACGACACCCTCACACCGGGCGCGCTGCGCGCCGTCGCCGACCGCCTGGACGAGACGGCCGACCCGGATGTGCTGGTCTTCGACTACGCGCGCACCTACTGGTGGGGCGGCACCCGCAGGAACGTGCTCGCGCGGGTCCTTGCGGAGGCGGGCCCCGGCACCTTCTCAGCGGCCGAACACCCGGAGATCCTCGATCTGTTGATGGTGGTGTGGAACAAGGTCTACCGCCGCGCGTTCGTGGAGCGGGAGGGCTTCGCCTTCCCGCCGGGGTACTACGAGGACACGCCCTGGACGTTCCCTGTGATGCTCAGCGCGGAGCGGATCGCGGCCCTGGACCGGATCTGTCTGGCCTACCGCCAGCGCAGGCAGGGCAACATCCTGTCCACCACCAGCCGCAAGCACTTCGACATCCACGACCAGTACGAGCGCGTCTTCGCGTTCCTCGGCTCCCGGCCGGAGCTCGCGCACTGGCGCCCGTATCTGCACGGCAAGATGGGCGAGCACTGCCTCGACATCCTCTCCAAGGAGGACCGGCTGCCCGGGGAGGACAGGGCCGAGTTCTTCCGGCTGACGGCCGCGCTGTTCCGCAGGCACAAGAGCGGTCCCGTCCCGGCCGAACTGCGGGTCCTGGAGGGCGGTTTCACCCGCTACCGGGTACGGCGGCAGGCGGACCGCGCGGGCCGGGAACTGGGCCGGCGCGGACAGCAGGCCCGCCGGGCCGTCGCCGCGCGGGTCAAGTACGGCTGCTCCGCGGTGCACGGACACCGGCCGCTGGACCCGCATCTGGCGGTGTACTCGGCGTTCTCGCACCGGGGGGTGCTCGGCGATCCGGCCGCGGTGTACGCCGCGGCACGCGAACTCGCCCCGCACGTGCGCGGTGTGTGGGTGGTGCGCGACGAGGAGCAGGCGGGGCTGCTGCCGCCGGACACCGAGCACGTCCTGCTCGACTCGCTCGCCTACCGCCGGATCACGGCACGGGCCACGTACTTCGTGAACAACGTCAACTGGCCCGGCTCGCTGGTCAAGCGGCCCGGCAGCGTCCACGTCCACACCCACCAGGGCACCCCGCTGAAGTACATGGCCGCGGACCTGCTCCACAAGCCGGGCGCGCGGCAGGGCGTCGACGTGCCGCAGATGCTGCGCCGTGCCGACCGCTGGGACTACAGCCTGGTCGCCAACCGGCACTCGGAGCTGGTCTGGGGCCGCGCCTACCCCTGCCATTTCACCTCGCTGCGCAGCGGCAGCCCCCGCAACGACGTCCTGGTGCGGGCCCGGACCGAGGACGGGGAGGCGGCCCGCGCGCGCCTCGGGATCCCGGCCGGGAACCGGGTGGTGCTGTACGCGCCGACGCGCCGCGAGTACGTCCGCGGCGGGCATGCCGAGCGTCTCGACCTGGCGGCGTTCGCGGACGGCCTCGGCGCGGACCACACCCTGGTCGTGCGGCTGCATCCCGCGCTCGCGGACGGTCCGGCGCGCGGGATGGGGCTGGCCGAGCTGCACCGGCGCGGTGTCGTGGTCGACGCGACCGACGAGCCGTGCGTCGAGGACGTGATGCTGGCCTCCGACGCCCTGGTGACCGACTACTCGGCCCTCATGTTCGACTACGCCAACCTCGACCGGCCGATCGTGCTCCTCGCCGACGACTGGGGCGCGTACGCGGCGAGCCGGGGCGCCTACTTCGACATCACGGCCGATGCCCCGGGGCATGTCACCTTTTCTCAGCGGGAGTTGGCGGAGCTGTTCGCGTCGGGGGCCTGGCGGGACGGGGAGTCGGAGCGGCTGCGGGCCGGATTCCGGTCACGGTTCTGCGAGTTCGACGACGGCAGGGCCGCGGAGCGGGTGGTGCGCACCCTGATGCTCGGCGAGCCGCTCGTACCGCCGTCGGCGATCGCCGCCCTGCCCGCCCAGGCCGGCCACGACGTCCTCGCGTCGTCATGAGCGCCGCCTCGGACGGCCCCGCGACCGGCCCCGCCACCGGCACGACGGCCGGCGTCCCGGGCGGCTCCGTTGGCGCGCCCGGAGCGGCGCGGTCCCGCCGGTTCCGGGCGCGGGTCCCGCGTTCGGCCCGTGCCCGGGTGATCCTGATCGCCGTCGTCTTCGCCGTCCTCCAGCTCGCCAACATCACCGACCGGGACACCCCCGACACCAAGAACTACCTGACGTACGCGCTGGATCTGAGCGGCTACGGCAAGCAGGAGGCCGCCGCCCTGACGATCGACTACGTGTGCGCGGGCAAGGCGTCCGTGGCCCGGCGCAACCAGGCCGTCGACGTGGTGCGCTTCCACCGCGCGAGTCCGACCCGGCGGGTCGTCGCCGAGTGCCGGCGCGAGCAGTGGCGGGGCGTGTCCGCACGGCTGGCGGCCGGGCCGGCGACGGGACACACCGTGCCGTTCATGCCGCCCCGCTTCATGCGGATCTTCGAGGCGCGGCCGGGGTATCCGGTGCTGCTGGTTCCCTTCGTCACGCTGCTGGGGGTGACCTGGGGCCTGTGGGCCTCGGCCGTCCTCGTGACGGTTGCCGGGGGCGTCCTCCTCTTCCGCCTCCTGCGCACCCTGGGCACCTCCACCGGAGCGGCCCTGACCGGACAGGCCCTCTACTACGTCCTGCCGTGCGGTACGACGGCGATGCGCCCGATGACCGAGGGCCTGATGATGGCCGTGACCCTCGCGGCCCTGTGGGGCTGCGCGCTGGTCCTTCAGGGCCGGACGCGGGCCGGGACCTGGCTGGTCGGCGGCTCCCTGGCGGTCCTGTTCACGGTGAAGCACTCGCAGGCGCTGTTCCTCGGGCTGTGCCTGGGCGTCTCCTGCGCGGTGCTCCTGGCGCGGCGGCGCCGGTGGGACGGGCCGCTGCGGACGCTGGGCGTGGTGGCGGGCTGCGGTGTGCTGGCCACCGTGCTGCTCGCGAAGGTCCTGCACTACCCGTCCCAGTCGGAGAGCGTGCAGGATCTGCTCACGGGGCATTACGCGCGACCCGACCGCGTCCATCCGTGGCCGGAGTTCCTCCATCTGGAGGCGGCCTTCTGGATCGAGTGGACGCGCCGCCAGTTGTGGGAGCCGCTGTTCCTCGCGGCCGTCGTGGCGGCCGGGTGGGGGGCGCTGCGCAGGCATCGGGCCTTCGCCGTGTTCCTGCTGGCGGCGGCGGGCACCGGGGTGCTCAACCAGGCCGCGCACCCCGACATCAACGTCTGGGGCGACCGGCTGATCGTGCTGCTGTGGCTGCTGCCGGCGGTGGGCCTGCCCCTGCTGCTCGACTCGGTCGTCCGCCCGGGTACGCGGCTGCCCGGGCATCTGGTTCCGGGGCCCAAAAGGCGAGAGTCCGAGGTCGCTCGATGAGGTGATCAAGGGCTAGGCCGCCGATCGCGGCGGGCATATAGGGCAGATGCCGGAAACCGCCGCTCCCTGTTCCCCCGCCGCCCGATGAGCGCCGACGTCGTCACCCGGCGGGAGGCCGTCCGCGGCGCGACCGCGCTGCGCGGCCGGGGCCGCCCGCGTCCGACGCCGTACCAGGTCTGGGGCGGCCTGTTCTGGCTGGTGATGACGCTCGCGTACTGGCGGATCCCGTTGTGCTGCGACGCGGGCCAGCACGCGGCGGTCGTCGAACGTCTGCGGGCGGACCTGCTGCACCCGCGCCATCCGATGGCGGACCTGCCGGGCGCGGGCAGCCCGTACTACTCGCCGTACGCGGTGGCCCAGGGCGCCTTCGCCCGGCTGACCGGACTGAGCGGCTGGGCGGTGGTGCGGCTGTCGGGGCCCGTCAACCTGCTGGTGCTGCTGACCGGCATCGGCCGCTTCACCCGCGTGCTGACACCCCGTCGCGCGGCGCCGGTCCTGTGCCTGTTCGCGATGGTGCTGCTGTGGGGCACGGAGCGGGCCTGGTGGAGCGGCTACCTCGGGCTGATGTCGATGACCGGCAACCTGGGCTATCCCTCGACGTTCGCCATCGGACTGGCCTTCTGGGCCTGGGCGTTCACCGGCCGGCGCGCGGGGGGCACGGGCGGCCTCGTCCGGTTCGTCGGCCCGGGAGGCCTGGGGAGCCGGTGGGGGTACGCGGCGCTCGGCGCCCTGTACGGACTGATCCTGCTCGTGCATCCGATCACGTCGATCGCGGCGGTGCTGGGCGGGGTGGCGTTCGTGGCGGCCCGGCAGCGCGGCCGGCGTCCGGCGGTGGTGTGCCGGTGGCTGCTCACGGGCGCCGTGGCGCTCCTCATCGCCTACGTGTGGCCGTACTTCGACGTCTTCGGGCTGACCGGGGACCGCAGCGTGGACGCCATGCACGAGCAGTTGTACGACCGGATGCCCGGACACTTCTGGCTGGCGCTGGCCGGGGTGCCCGCGCTGTGGCTGCGCGTGCGGCACGCCCGGCGGAGCGAGGGGCACGGGTGGCGCGATCCGCTGGTGCTGATGTTCGCGCTGGAGTGCGCGGTGGTGGCGTACGGCTGGGTGAGCGGGCACTACACGTACGGCAGGATCCTCGGGCTCACGCTGGTGCCGCTGCAGTTCGCGCTCGGGGTGGAGCTGGCGGAGCCCCGGCCGTGGGGACCGTGGCGGCGGCTGCTGGGCGGGGCCGCGGCCGCGGGTGCGCTGACCGGGTTCCTGACCGTGCAGGCCGGAGCGGTGGTGCCGCGATGGCTCGACCCCGTCGGCTTCGCCCAGCCGCCGCACTGGCCGACGTACGACTGGGCGGCGCGGTACATCCGGCCCGGCGAGGCGGTCATCGCGGACGGGTACTACTCGGTCCATCTGCTCGCGGGCTACGGCCCGGATCTCGCGGCGCCCGCCTGGCCCGACCCGGCCCTCGCCGAGAGCGAGCGGCTGCGCCGGCTCACGGCGGTGCGCGCCTATCTCGACCCGTCGTCGACCCGGGCCGAACGCATGGCCGTCGCCCGCCGGTACCACGCCCGCTGGCTGCTGCTGACGCGCTGGCGGCCGGTGCCCGAGGAGGCGACGGTGGTGGCGTGGAGCCGGGAGACCGGGGAGGTGCTGGCCCGGATCGGGCCGGGGCCCGGCACCCGCACCGGTGCGGCGGCCGGTGCAGTGGCCGGCGCGAAGGGCGATGCGGGTGCCGGTGCCGGGTCGCGTCCGTGACGTCGTCCGCCCGCGGGGCGGGCGGGACTTCGCGGACACGACGCGAGGCCGGTGCGGCGGTCCGTGCCGTTCGATGACGGACCTTCCGGCACCGGCCCGCTCGGTGCCGGTTACTCGATGACGAGCTCGACCGGGATGTTGCCGCGGGTGGCGTTGGAGTAGGGGCAGACCTGGTGGGCCTGCTCGACCAGCTTGCGGCCGGTCTCCTCGTCCACGGTGTCGGGCAGCTCGACGCGGAGCGTGACGGCCAGGCCGAAGCCCTCGCCCTGCTTGCCGATGCCCACCTCGCCGGTGACGGCGGCCTGCGTGACGTCGACCTTCGCGGCGCGGCCGACCAGGCCGAGGGCGCTCGCGAAGCAGGCCGCGTACCCGGCGGCGAAGAGCTGCTCCGGGTTGGTGCCCTTGCCGCTGCCGCCCATCTCCACCGGAATGCCGAGCTCGAGGTCGAGCGTGCCGTCGGAGCTGACGGCACGGCCCTCGCGGCCGTGGGTGGCGGTGGCGACGGCGGTGTAGAGCGCGTCCATGGGGACCATCCCTCTCAGGTCGGAATCGTGGCGGGGGCTGCCGGTCCGGCGGCCCCACGACCAGAATTAGAGCACGCAATTCAGTTGTGCACAACTTAATTGCTCGCTAGAGCTATCCTGAGGGCATGACCGCAACACCCGCCCCGAGCGCCGGCGCCCCCGTCGCGGGGGACTTCCTCCGCCTCGACGAGCAGATCTGCTTCTCGCTGAACGCCGCCTCGCGCGCCTTCGGCGGCGTCTACCGCGTCCTCCTGAAGGACCTCGGGCTCACCTACCCGCAGTACCTGGTCATGCTGGTGCTGTGGGAGCACGGCGAGCTGCCCGTGAAGAAGGTCGGCGAGCATCTGCGGCTCGACTCGGGAACCCTGTCACCGCTGCTGAAGCGGCTGGAGGCGGCGGGTCTCGTACGGCGGGAGCGCAGCGCGCGCGACGAACGGTCCGTGCAGGTGGCGCTCACCGAGGAGGGGTCCGCGCTGCGGGAGCGCGCGCTGGACGTCCCGCGCCGGATCGCGGCGGCTACCGGGGCGGACCTGGAGGAGATCCGAGAGCTCCGGGCCCGGCTGGACCGGCTGACGGCGGCACTGGACGAGGCAGCCCTGTCCGAGGCCCCGGGATGTACGTAGGCCGGCGTACGTAGAGGCGCAGCGTCACGCCTCGGCCCACGACCCGCTCCACGGATGCGAACCGCTCGTCGAGCACGGCGAGCTTGAGGCGCTCGGTCGCCTCCGCCGGGGACCAGGTCCGGCGCGTCGCGAAGGGCGCGGCGACCAGCCACACCCGGTCGAGCCGGTCGAGCCTGCGGCGCAGTTCGGCGGGATCCGCCTCACGGCCGTACAGGGTTCCGGACGCGGGCGCGGGAACGCTCAGCGCGATGTCGCGGATCCCTCGGAAGCCCTTCGGGTACGCCAGGGCCGCGCGCCGGGCGAGGGACGGCAGGAACAGCACCGGGTCGCCGGGGCGCAGTTCGCGGCGGGCGACGGCGGCGACGGCGGCCAGGTCGTCGGGACGGCGGTCGGGGCTGCGGTC